>JALVYB010000075.1 GCA_027038175.1 Caldifarciminota bacterium
GCTATATTTATTCCTTCTGCTATATGGCGAACAAGTTGTAATCCATGAGAGAAACTTGGACCCCTTACGTGGAGTCTATATGGAAGGACGCCTCCATCTGACACAACGTAAAAACCATATTCTCCTTTGGATGATTCGAGTTTTACGTAAGTTGAACCGGCCTTTACACGGTATTCGAATGGGTTCCTTATCTTTATGTTTACAGGCCCCCTGGGAATATCTCTTACTGCCTGTCTTATAATCTTAATGGATTCTGCAAATTCAAGTCTTCTCTGCATCACCCTTGAATACACGTCTCCGTCTTTGTAAATATCTGGCACGTCAAATTCAAACCTGTCATAGATGAGATAGGGCTCCTGTTTCCTCACGTCGTAGTTTACTCCTGCTGCTCTGAGATTAGGCCCTGTTACACTGAAGCGGAGTGCTGTATCTTTATCTACAATACCTATGCCCTTTGTTCTCTTTTCGAATAATGGGTGTTCAAAGAAGAGTTTGTCATAGTCTTTTAGTCTCTCTTCAAGGTAATCAAGGGTTTTAAGCACTCTCTCTTCAAAACCCTCAGGCAGGTCTCTTCTCACTCCTCCAATGGTCTGGTATATGTGATACACTCTGCCGCCTGTGAGTTCTTCAAAAAGGTCAAGAATATAGTCTCTGTCACCTATTGTCCACTGTGGAATGGTGTAAAGCCCTATTGTTCCTGCCACTCCTCCAAAATAGAATAAATAAGCAGCAAGCCTTGCCAGTTCAAGCACAATTATCCTGATATATTGAGCCCTCTCTGGAACATCAATCTCGTTTAGTTCCTCAATTGCCATTGACAGAAGTACTTCATTAACATCTGGTTCCGGTACGCATATTCTTAAGATAAGCGGAAAGTTCTTTATCCAGTGTCTCTGCTCCACAAGTTTTTCAAAACCCCTGTGCAAATAACCAAGGTTCGGTTCTATCTTTATTATGGTGTCACCCTCTGCCCACACATGGTAAGACATGTTACCGGTGACACCTGGATGTGCAGGTCCTATAAAGTATTCAAAATCAAACTCTCTTACTTTAGCCATTTGAACCAGGCCCCCTGTATGGTTGTTCTTTTCTTGTGAAAAGTTCTTTTGTGAGGTCTTTCACGCCGAATTTTTCCTCCACGTATTTTCTTGTGTCAAAGTCCTTTCTCATAGGAGGGATGCCCTTCCAGTCTTCAAGGAGGAACTCATCAAGTCTTGGATGTCCTTCAAATACCACACCGAACATCTCGTGGATTTCCCTTTCATAGTCAAAAGCCATTTCATAAACATTGATGGCTGTCGGCATTGTTTCTGTATCTCTCTTTATCCGTGTGCTTATTAGCACATGCACATTGTAGGAGAGCGAGTAAAGGTTATAAACGAGTTCAAATTCACCATCGTTTATCCAGTCAACGCAGGTAAGAAGCGTAAACTGGTGAAAACCTCGCTGTTTTAAATATGCGAGTATCGGTAACACCATGTTTTTGGGAGCATTAACTCTCACTCGCTTTTCCCTCTGAATGTTGACATTTACAAGTTCACCGAAAGTGGTTTCAATATCCTTTTTGATTTTTTCTTCCTGTGTCATTTTTTCACGCTCCATTTTTCAACGTCAAATACCTCTGACTGATTCTTTTTATACCACTCGTAGTTTTCTATGTACTTTTTCCATGCATTTGCTTCACCCTTTGCTATCATCTCCCGCAGTTTAAGAAATGCATCTATTATGGCCTCTGGCCGTGGCATACATCCGTTTATGTACAGGTCGACAGGTATGTAAAGTTCCAGTTTCTTTATCACGTTGTAAGAGTCCCAGTACATTCCACCATTAATTGTACATGAGCCAAAACCAATAACGTATCTCGGTGTCGGCATCTGCTCATAAGCCCTGACCACTCTCTTCAGGGTTTTTATGGTAAGATAGCCTGTTATAAGGAGAAGATCGGACTGTCTCGGTGTCGCCATGGGCATTATTCCGAACCTTTCCATATCAAATCTTGAAGTCATTGTTGGCGGGAGCTCCACAGCTCCACAGCCTGTACAAAAATGCATCATCCATAAAGAACGTGATTGTGAAAACTTAAATAACTTCATCTCTACCTCCAGAGATAAACCTGTAAAATTCCCAATATTGCGAATAAAAGAGGAATTCCCCAGTAAAATCGTACTGCCTGTTCAATGCGGAAACGCGGCATCACAGCATTGACCAGCACGGATGCAAGAAATACAAAGAAAGTTCCCACAAAGAACCATAGAATATTCTGTGGACCAAAGAATATATCAACAAATAGTCCTGTTTCCACAATTATACCAACAGCATGCCATATCTGGAGAAATCCAAGAAATTTTCCTCCATATTCCACCATAGGTCCTGATGCGATTTCGTGTGGTGCAATAACAAGTTCAAAAGGCTTTTCTCCTAAAAGTCCCTGAACAGCAAATAGACCTGCAATGAAGGATATAGGATACATAATAGCAGCCCATTTTGGGAATGTGCCCTGTGCAAGTATTACTTTATATATAGATGCAGTGTGGTTAGCGTAAAATACAGGGAGTGTGGCCATGAAAAATATAATTTCGTAACCAAGCATCATTGAAAGCGCCCTTGCTATACCTATGGTGGCATTTGAATTGGCTGATTCGCCAGCTCCAAGAGCCATACCGAGCGGTCCCACAACGAGAAGGTACAGCACCACAAAAAGGTCGCCATTAAAGTGAAGGAGTGGAGTGTGATTTCCGAGTGGTAAGAACAAAAGTGTGGCACCTATGCCGGTATAAGCAATTACAGGTCCCAGGGTATGCATTACACCGTGTGAGGCAGCGTCTTTCTTGCCAAACAATTTTAACACATCTAATATGGGCTGATATATTGGTGGACCGTATCTATTCTGTACATGGGCCGTTACCTTTCTTGCTACACCCATGTACAGAAGTCCCACAATAGTCACAAGGAGAAGGTACAGAAAAAAGTACAAAATGCTCATAGTTTACCTCCCATTAAATATGCAAGAAGTGAGAAGAAAAGAACAAGATAAAAGAGATAAACCCTGGCATCACCCATATAGAAACCCCTCGCTATCTCTCCAATGAAAGCAAAGAGTTTTAGAAATGCGTTCAGAAGTTTTTCAAAGCTCCATTTAAGGGGCCTGCCAAAGGCTTTCCTCATAAATCCATAAAACTCTCCAGCGTAGTGCAGTTCAAAATCATCAGAGATTGCCTCTGTTGCAGTATAGTTATCTGTCTGGTCGGCTTTATATGTGCTGCCAAAGATAAAGTATATAATGAGGGAGAGAACAAACATTGAAACCATAACAATACCCACCACAGGGAAATTGACATGTCCAAGCGGGGTGGTCATTGTCGTAAGGTTATAGCCAAGTTCTGGTTTGAGATAAAACCTTATTATATAGTCTATGTGTTTTACAGCGATTCCTGGAGCCACACCGAGAACAAACAGTGGAATTAAAAGGAGAATAATACCTGTTGCATATCCCAGGGGTGCCTCTTTAACGTCTCTATGCTCTTTGTGGAGTTTGCCAAGAAAAATACTGTGGACGAGTTTGTAAGAGTAAAGGAATGCTGTAATTGATGCGAAAAAGACTAAAGATGTAAGTAAGAGGTCGCCTTTCATAATGACAGCCTCATAAAGGAGCCACTTGGATGGAAATCCAATTGTTGGTGGTATTCCTGATGTGGCAATAATACCAAATAAAAGACCTATGAAGGAGAGAGGCATTTTCTTTATAAGTCCGCCCATTTTTCGGAGGTCGGTGGTTTTTACTCTGTAGTAAACCCCTGCCACCACAAGAAACAGCAGGGACTCATAAACAGCATGCCCAAGAGCGTGGAAAAATGCAGCAACAACGCTATAGTGCGTATAAATGCCAAATCCAACAGCCACATAACCAAGTTGGCTTATACTTGAATAAGCAAGGAGTTTTTTTGCATCGTCCTGCATGAAGGCGTAAATGCCAGCAAGTGTAGCTGTTATCCCACCGAGCCATGCAATCACCGTGAGGAACCAGGGATATTTAGAGGCTATTTCGGTAAATATCTTGAAAAGAGCGATAAAGTATCCGAAGATTCCTATTTTTGAAAGTCCGCCTGAGAAAAACACAGTAAAGGCATCTTTTGAATCACTGTAGGCATCTGGTGCCCAGAGATGGAATGGCATGAGTGCGGCCTTAACCATAAAAGGTGTTAAAATAAGAAGGAGAATGAGAAGTTTAATATGCCCACCTATAAAGGATATATCCCCTATCATAACTGAGTGGGTTGTGTAGACTTTGAGAAAAGTACCAAAGAGGAATGCGTATCCGCCAAAAACAGACCATACAAGGTATTTGAATGCTGATTTGGGTGAGTTTTTATTTTTCCCTTTTAATACCATGAGAAAGGAGAAAAGGCTCATTGTTTCAAAGAGGAAGAAAAAGGAGATAAGGTCTTTGGCAAAGAGAACACCAATGGCACCAGTTAAGGTAAGAAAAGCAAACAGGTAATATGCTCCATCGTTTTCCTCGTGGAAGGAGGCCAGAAGAAATATGAGAAACACCGCAAGAATAATTATTCCGAAGAACACTGTAGAGAACCCACTTTCAAAGTGAATGTTGTAAACCCGGATGTTGAGTGAGTAAATTAGCCCAGGTTTTATGTTGTAGATAAATAGCGCGCTTCCTGCAAGATATCCCAGAAGAGCCACTATATTCCTCAGTACCTTTATGGGGCCGAGGAATAGAGTTAAGAGCCCTGTAAGGATAAATACAAGGAGGATATAAAACATTGTCATCACATACCTCCCATTATTGAAGTAATGTAAGTTGTTCTCTCAAAAAGTGCCACTGCTGCTTTGTGAGCGAAGGAAAATACGGGATGAGGCCATACTCCAAACGCAATAATGAAAAGTGCAAAGATAACCATAATCGAAGCGTAAATGAAGCCAGTTTTTTGTGCTTTACCTTCTCCGGAGAATATATTTACAATAACCCTGCCGTAGTAATAAATTTCAAAGAGTGATACGAGCAGTACGAGCCCTATAAGATATACATATCCTGCTTTCATGATGCTTATGAGAGCCGAAATCTTGGACCAGAAGCCGAAGAAGAAAGGCATACCAAGAATTGTGAATGCACCCATTGTAAAGAGCAGACCTGCAAGAACATTACTCTTCCCACTTCCTTTAAGACTGTCTATATAATATTCTCGAGTCCCACCTGTGAGTGCTCCAAGGGATAGGAATAAAAGCCCTTTACCGAAAGCATGATTCAAAGCAAGGAGTATTATTGTTGTGAAAATAAATATGTCCGCTCTCTTTGAAATGAGTGCGAAGACAAAGAGAAGAAGCCCCATTTGACCTATTGAAGAGTAGGCAAGCATTCTCTTTACGTTCTTTTGCATAAGTGCAGCAAGCTCAGCTATAATGAACGTAATTATACCGAGGTAGAGCACAACCTCAAGTGCATAAAAACCATTGAATATGGTGAAGAATATTCTTGCAGCAAGATAAATCCCGGCTTTCGATATAATGGAAGACAACTGGGTGCTTATGCTGTCCTGTGCCCCTTCGTATGCATCAGGTGCCCATGCGTTTAGAGGGAAAAGTTCCACTTCCACACCAATACCTATTAAGAACAAAAGTCCTGCAAATAACTTGATGCTGTCAGGTATATTGGGCATTAATCTTGCAATATCCGCCATATTAAGTGAGCCTGTAGATAGATACAGGACAATTATACCAAGGAGATAAAGGGATGAGCCAATGGCTCCTATCATCATGTATTTGAAGGCACCTTCCAGTGATTTTTTGTCCTTTTGAACGGCAACAAGTCCAAAAGACGATATCTCAAGGATTTCAAGAAAGACAAAGGAGTTAAACAGGTCACCGGTCATCACAATGCCAGAAGCACCAAGTATGTTTAAGAGGAAGAGCATGTAAAATCTCTCATCCTTTGTATCCTGTGCGAGGTAGTAAATAGAAAGCAGAAAACCGACTGTTTGTATGAGTAAGGCAAAGAGGAAACCGAATCTGTCTATTGCAAGGTTAATGGCTATGGGTGGTTTGATGCCTGCTGTAGTAATGAGCATGGCACCCCCTGAGATTTTATCCATATTGCTCAGAAGTATAAGAAGATTTACGAGAATGGATATCGGAGGTACCCATCTGGGGAGTTTTTTAGAAAGCATCCCCAGAAGAGGTATTACAAAGGCAAAAAAGAGTGAAAGTGCTATTACAAGTATCGGGCTTACCATTTTAACTCCTTTAGTTTGCTTATATTACAGGTTCCAAATTTCTCTTTAATTCTCATAACTATTGCAAGTCCCATGGCGATTTCTGCAACGCCTATGACTATTGCCGTAAGTACAAGTGCCTGTGGAACCGGGTCCACAACGTTTTTAAATACATGTGGATACCTGGAGAAAATGGGAGCCGTTCCTCCATTTACATAACCAAAGGAAATTATCAGAAGATTCAGGCCAACATCAAAGAGGTCTATTCCAAGCAGGATTTTTATGAGGTGTTTTCCTGTAAGGGCTATAAAAACACCCATCACCATTAAAAAGACAGAACTTCCATAGAAGAGATGTCCAGCATTCATCCTAAACCTCCTTCATGTGTTGTAAGATTCCTGTCATTTCGCTTCCCACCTTAAAGCCGATGATTATGTAAATAATGGGTATGATACCGGCACTGAAAACTGTATTAGGAACTCCAAGAGGTGCAACGTTTGCAAGGAAGGAGAATGCAAGGGCAAGGCCCAGAAGTCCTGTTATTACATAAAGCGTTCCGGCGAAACTCTCGGTTGCGGAGAGGAGATACTCTGACGGCTTAAATTCCTTCTGTGCTATGAACATCATAAAATATCCTGTTGCAATAACAACACCAGCAGGGAATCCTCCACCGGGTGTGAGATGTCCGTGAATGAATATATATGAACCAAATAACAGGACAAGAGGGAATAGATATTTTGTTGTTGTTTCCATTATTAAGGTGGGTTCTGGTTTTTCTTTTTCCTCTTCCTTCCAGCCTGCAAGTAAAAGCCCAAGACCGGTTGCCGCAAGGAACAGCACTGTAACCTCTCCAAGGGTATCAAACCCTCTGTATAGTGTCACAATGGAGGTAACAATATTTGTTGCCCCCTCCTCCTGTACACCCTTTTCCACGTAATGGGCTGCCACGCCTTTAAGAGGCCTTTCTCCAAATGGAAAATGGGTGTAAATGAAAGAATAGAGGATAAATCCGAAATAAAAGGCAAAAATAAAGGCAACAATTTTCCTAATCATCCTCATACCTCCCTGCTATTTTCATGGCATAGAGGAGTATCCCTGTTGTAAGTCCTGCTCCGATTGCTGCCTCTGTTATAGCCACGTCAGGTGCCTGGAGTACGAGGAAGAATATTGATGCTATAAGACTCACTATGGCTGATGCAAGTATGGCTACGAGAAGGTCTTTTGAGAGCCATATAACCAGTGTTGCCACCACCAGTACAAGGGATAAACCAAGAACCATAAACAGTATAAGACTATGCATTTTCTTCCTCCTTTAAGTACTCTCCGTATTTATCACATTTTGATCCGGGCCAGAGTTTTACGCCTGTTCTGTATGCTGCCCTTCCTATGGCATGGGCTGAGACAGGGTTTGTGAACAGAATAAAGATGATTATAAGAAGACATTTAGGTAGCCATGCAGGATGAATAATGCCCACTCCTAAAATACTCGACATTGCACCGAGTGTAACAGCCTTTGTGGATGTCTGCATCCTGTTATAGACATCGGGCATGCGCAAAAGCCCCAGTGACGCCAGAAACATGAAGATTCCACCTATTATCATAAAAATCTCTCCAATAACTTTGCCAATCATCACAGACCTCCCTCAAGAAACCTTGCTATTGCCACCACTGCTGTAAAGGCGAGTACAGCGTATACAAGGGCTACGTCAAGGTAAATCTGTCTGTCAAAGAATAGAGCGAGCACTACAAGAACCACGGTTGTGATAGTTGTGAGAATGTCAGTTGCCACTACTCTGTCAGGGGCTGTTGGTCCAACAAGAAATCTTATAAGGCTGAAGACAACCCCCAACATTATGAGCCCCACATATATAAACGGCATCAATCCATGAATTTCATAAGGCATTTTTCAAAAACTCCTGGTATCATTTTGCTTGCTTCTTCAACGTCATCGGTTTTTACGTCTATCCAGTGTATAAACATTTCGTCACCTTTCACATCCAGAGTGAATGTTCCTGGAGTAAGGGTTATGGAGTTTGCAACGATTGTTTTTGCAAGGTTACTACGCATTTTTGTTTTAACCTTTACTATCCCGGGGTTTATGGGCCTTTTCGGATGTATAACCCTGTATGCGACATCAAGGTTTGCTTTTATCATCTGCCAAATAAGATAGGGGAAAAAGTATATAATGCCGCACACAACCCTTTTGGGCGAGAGGTTTTTGATTCCCTCTGTTGTGAAGATATGAGCCGTGAAAATCGCAAGTATTATGGAAACCGCTATCCCGGTTACAAGTTCATCCCATCTGAGCGTCCCGGTTAAGGCCACCCAGACGATTAAGAACACAATGGCAGTATACAGCCATTTAGAGATGCCCTTCACATCAGTCCTCCTTTTCTATCTCATAACTTAAAATTTCAAGTTCTGCCGCGATTTCAATGTACCTTACTGGAATTTTACGGGAGAGTGGACACTGCAAAAGGGCAAAACTCAAAATCCCCTTTGCTCCACCCTCTATCATTTTTTCAGCAACATCCCCTGCTACGTTCTGGGGAACTGCAATAATTCCAATCTCAAGACCTTTCTCTTTAAAAATACGAGGGATATCCTTCTCATGGTAAATGGGTATACCGTTTATTTCTCTGCCAACAAGTTCCTCTTTTATATCGAATGCAGCCACTATGTGAAAACCGTTCCTTCTTAGAGGGAACTTCAAAAGAGCGCTACCAATGTTACCCACTCCCGCGAGTCCTACTTTTTTGATACGGTCAATGCCCAGTATTTTTTTAATATGCTTTTCGAGTTCATCAATGGAATATCCAACTCCCTTGGTGCCAAATTCACCGAAATAGGACAAATCCCGCCTTACCAGAGAGTCGCTGATACTGCAGAATGCTGCAAGTTCTCTGGACTGCAGTATCGTTGCTCCGGTTTCTTTTATAAATTCAATACATCTGAGATAATGCGTGAGTCTGCGTATTGTTGCTTCTGGTATTCTCCGCATACATCACCCCTTTATGCAAGTGATAACTTTCACATGTAAAATGATGAAGGATTTTCCCTGTATAATCAAGAAAGTGAAAGTGTGAACATGCTAATTCACCCTGATTTTGTAAATCTTGACCTTTTCTTTCAGACCTTTAATTTCTTTTTCTCCTATATATTCGCAGGTGATAGAGTCTTCAATTGCTCTTTTCGTACTCTCATCTACTATAATTTCCCCTGAGGTGGCGATTGACTCAAGCCTTGAGGCAAGGTTTACTGTGTGTCCTATTGCGGTATAATCCATTCGATTTGGGGAGCCTATATTTCCTACAATAACCTCTCCAGTGGCGATGCCCGCTTTCACTCTCAGTGGAATACCGTATTTTTTCATAAATGTGGGGGTGAGTCGCTCAAACTTCTTGATAATTTCAATGGCTGCCATCACTGCACTTTTCTCCATACCTTCCCACTTAATTGGGACTCCGAAAAGGGCCATTATACAATCACCGATAAATTTATCAATTACTCCGTCGTACTCAAAGATTATCTGTGTTGCGTATTTAAAGAAGTCATTTAGATATTCAGCAACCAACTGAACCTCCATCTCAGAGGTTATTGTCGTAAAATCAGATATGTCCACAAAAATCACGCTTGCCCGGTGTTTCGCCGGTTTCTCTTCAAGTATATTGGTCCCTTTGGAAAGGAGTCGTGAAAGAAATGGAAGGGAGAGGTACCTCTGAAGATAAACTCTCATTTTGGTTTCTTTAATTAACTGGTTTCGATAGTGAGAGAGTTTTTTAATCATTTCATTAAACTCTTTTGCTACACGTCCAACTTCATTATCAGCCTTCACATCTAAAGAGTATGAGAAATCAGCCCTTGAAATGGCTTCTATACCCTTTTCGAGTTTTCTGAGAGGAGATGTTATCTTGATAGATATAAATCGTGCGGTTAAAACAGATAGCAAAATAGACAGAAGTCCGATTAGTATTGAAAGCGTTTGAATTTTATAAAGCGATGCGTAGAGGACACTGGTAGGTTGTTCTACTACAACTCCCCAGTGTATATCTGGAATGCTCGTCAATGTCCCATACACTCTGGCTCCATTTTGTGAATGGTACTCAGATGAGATGCTGATGTGCGTATTAAACAGAGTGGAAAGGCTCTTTCTTTTTTTTATGAATGGTTGGAGATTAAAAGGGTGGAGGGGTGTATTTTCGTGAAGAGGGGCAATTATATCGCCTTTCTCGTTTAGTACGTAAACGAGTTCACCTCTTCCAAGATATTTCATGGAGAGTTCTCTCACCGTTTTTGAAAGCCACTTAAGAGACATGCCTGAGGTTATAAAACCAAGCAGTTTTTCTTTATTCCTCCATGGGGTTATAATCTCAAGTACAGGCCCTCCCTCTTTTGTAATGTATGTTCTAAAGTATCTTTCCTCTTTTTTCTTTGTCAATGGGATGTGCTCTGGCGTAAAGTTTTTATGGGTTACAAAATCAATCGGTTTGCCTGTGGTATCGTATATCCCTATGAACAAAAGATAGGGTATATTTTTAAGTTTACTGGATGCAAGTTCTATCTTGACATCAGGTGATATAATGCGCGAATTGAATATACTTATTATCTCATCAATATTCCTGTTGACCTCTTCTTCTCTGTCTCTTATTTTTAACTGTATATTATCCGCAATTGAAATCCCGTAAAGATGAGCGTATTGTTTTAGACTTTTCCTGTACAAAAACGTTATTATTATAACGGTTGTAAGGGTTATAAGCGCAATTAATAGGGAAAAAGAAAATGCTATTTCATTGGCGAGTTTCCCGCGTCTTTTCATTTCCTGAAATATATAGTGAGACCAACTTCAGAGAAATTCTCTTTTCCAGGCCATGTTGAGTAAAAGAGAGCATTGGGGAACACATATATTAATCTCGAAAGTTTTATATTAACGCCTCCTCCAAGAGTTTGAACAGTATATCTTCTGTCGGTGTTGAGAATCCCATAACCAAATACAAACTCAGGATATATGGTGGATGTGAGATCGAATTCATAACTGAGTGAAACAAGAGCTTTTTCAAGTTTATTGAGAATGCCTTTGTATATTCCTGCACCAATGCCAAGTCTTTTATAGACGAAAAACCTGGATTCCAGTCCCAGTGTTAGATTGGATGGGTATGGGAGTAAGTCACCATTTGAATATCCCATGTAAGCACCTATTGAGTATGATAATTTTGTTGTATGTAACATCAGTGTATCAACTCTAAAGTTCCCATGTTTATCAACACTTTTTACTACAATGAATGGGGTGGTCTTTTTTATTATAACCTGAGCAGTACTATCCTTTCCGGTTTTAATAATATTGTTTTGCACGTAAAGCATTATACCAGGGGTGGATTTTAGAGTTATTCTAAAGAGATTGTGGTGCACTCTGGTGACTTTAAGGAGTTTTACACCCGGTAAATGTGTTTGTTTCTCATTTAATACCTTGAAAAACACAGGTTTTGAATAATCACTTTCAAGTCCAGATTGGTTTATTGAGCTTATTCTAACACCAAGTAGTTTGTATGATGATATGTCAGTATAAGTGAAATGATTTGGTTTCACTATGGTATCAAGGACAAGTTTTTTAAGAGAGGTGTCTGAAAATATCTGCACATGATATGACTCTGCCACAGTGTTCCATTTTAGTTTGAGAGTATCAGACTGTTTAAGAGTGTATTTTTTTGCTATTATAGTAGGAGGGATTGGCAACTTCTGGACAGGAGCGGGTTTTTCCCCTATTTTTACGTATGTCCCTTCACCGCTTTTAAGGCGCACTTTTGTACCCTGTGCCAGCACTTCTGCATATCCATCAAAAATAGAGACAAGAGTCGTCTTACTTTTATTCACTCCAATTTTACCCCTGGCAGATTCAAGAGATACATTAGCAGCCGGGGTCTTTATATTGATTTTTCCTTTTTTCGCTCCACGGGATAGAAGGGTATATAGCTTTCCTGTTGATAGAGTTATATCAGGTGCGGTTTTTCGTTTATGTTTCTCTGGTCCGTAAACAATGAGAAGAGCCTCGCTCCCGAGTTCAATTGTGCCTTTTTTCGGGAAGTATATATCGGCAATGGAGGAACGAGCCGTTTTCACTTTGTAATATCTGTATAGAGGATCGGTCCCTTTCGGATTAAGCCAGATTGAGGGGGTGTAAAATGGTTGTAATGTAACGTGATTGGAAAAATCAGTCAGTATGGCGTCCGGAGGGTGGACCACAATATCAGTGCGTCTCATTTTTTCAGGGGATATGTTTTTGGTTGTGTCCGGACCAATGCCAACGACAAAAATTCTTTCAGAGTTAATATTAAACTTTTTAACAAGCAAATCTTTTACTATTTGTGCTCTTTTCAGTGCAATGCGCCTGTTTATTTCAATAGAACCGCTTTTATCTGTGTACCCCAGACAATCTATGAGGAGTAATGAATCTTTCTGCATTGTATCGGCAACATATTTTATTACTCGAATCTGGTCTGTGTCCACCCGGGATACCCCACTCTTAAAATAAACACTTCCAAGAAGCCGGGAGTTATGTCCTGCAAGTGTGATTAATATGGATAGAAGCAGCATAATACCTCCTTTTATATTTGGTCAAAAATAAAATTTACTGTATTGTAGGTGTTCTGCAAAGTAGTACAGGGTGGTCTACTTTAAGTAAGATTTTACTTTGTTGGCAAATAAAGTGGCTCCAGTTCTGTTGAAATAGGATAAAAGGTCTTTGAAAATATTCAGTGCTTTATCCTTTTCACCCACGCTATACAAAGCCTTTGCATAATCGTAGTGGAAAATATTTTTTTGAAAATTGCTCTTGATTTCACTCTCTACATTTAAGGCTTTATTGATATAATCCCACGCAGATTTGTATTCACCGAGTTTTGAATATACCTCGCCAAGAGCAAAGTATATGCTTGTTTTAAGGCTCTCCGGTAGAGAGAACTCTTCAAGGTATTTCAACGCTTTTTCCAGATATTCAAGTGCTTTTCTATACTCCCCTATTTTCTCGTAGATTTTCGCGTAGTTTTCCATTAGAGTATAGTATACGGTTTTATCTGGTAGATTTTTATCGTTTAAGTCTATGCTATCAAGGATTTTTAACGCCTCCTCGTATTTGTTTTCCTCTATAAGAACTCTGAATAAGTTAAACTTAGCATATAGAGTGTAATGTGGGACACCGGATTCAATAGCCAGTTTTTCTGCTTCTTTTGCAGCCTCTTTTGCCTTTTCGAATTCTCCAATGTAATAGTATACATCTGAGAGGTCAAGATAATTAAACATGAGATTATACTTATTTTTCGTTAGTTTAAAATCTTTCTCAAGGGATAAGAGGTCTTTTAGAGCCTTTTTAAATTCACCTTCCTGGGAGTGAAGTTGTGCTATATTCTGCATCACTATGGAAACAAGATATAGGTAGTTGTCTTTTCTGGATATCTCAAGAGCCTTCCTGTAATGTTCCATGGCATTGTGTGGATCTCCCATAGAACTCAGGGCTATTCCCATATTAAGATGTGACACCGCTATATTGTAATGGTGGTTTAGTTCCTCACTGTATTTTAAGGCTTCTCCGTAATATTTTACTGCTTCTTCATAACGCTGCTCGTTGTTTGCCATTGTTGCGAGACTTGTATAAATCCATATAAACATTATCTTCCTGTGCTCTTCATTTTCAATGTTTTTGAAAAACTCCATAGCCCTGTTCAAAATCTCCTGTGCCTCTTGGTATTTACCAGTATTTATTAGAGCCCAGGCAAGTTCCACCTCTACATGATATTTGTTTTCTTCATCATCAGCACTCTCAATGGATTTTTTGTAATATTCAATGGCTTTGTTCCACTCACCGAGACGCATGTGACTATCTGCCAGCATATCATAGATTTCGAATGCTCTATCTGGGTATATGTCCTTTATTGATTCGAGTTCATGTATTGCTTCTCTGTGGTCCCCCAGATTCTTATAGCACTCAATAATTTTCTGCTGTATTTTAAAAACCTCATCACCTGGTGGGAGTCCATCTATCGCTTTTTTGTAATAGAGCAGGGCTCTTTCAAAGGCATAGACTTCAAATGCTTTATCTCCAGCGAGTTTTGAGTAGTACCGTTTTTTATCGTGGTCTCCAGCGATTTCGTAGTGATGAACGAGTTCTTCGTAGTGGTCTTTGAGTGTCGCTGCATATACCTCTTCTATTGTGCGAGCAATTACCTTATGGTAATACTTCAGTTTCCCTCTGGATAGGCGTTTTTCAACGATTTCTCTTATCACTCCTTCCATGAAAACGTAATCTGATACGGTTCCCTCTTTTAGTATGTTAAGCCTCACCAATCTGTCAAGTATGTCAAAAACTTCACCTTCATTTAACCCGGATGCCTTGCTTAAGATTGTGGCGTCAAGTTCTCTCCCACATACACTTGAGTAATCAAGCACAAGTCGTTCTCTTTCTGAGAGTTCCTGTAATTTTCTCTCGACGATTTGCTCTATATTCTGGGATGGAGATATCTTATAGTCTTCTTTTACATTCCAGATGTCGTTTTTATAATATATCCAGTTTTCTTCATAGAGTTGCCTTAAAATCTCCTCTATGAAAAATGGATTTCCTCCAGACTCCTCGTATATAATATCGGTTAAATTTCCAGCAGGTGGGGCGCCGAGGGCAGCCTGTAACATTGCACCTGTTTCTTCTCTGGACAGGGGTCTAAGGTGCAGTTCATCGGTATACCTCATTCTTGAAAGCAGTGTTATAACCTCACAAATGGGGCTTTTTTCGACTTCTTCTGTCCTGTATATTCCAAAAAATACGAGCTTATCCGGTTGTTTTTCGATAATATAATGAACAAATTCTGCGCTCTCTCTATCCACCCATTGTAAGTCATCAAAGACGAGAACGAGTTTTCCTTCTGTTTCTACGTGATTTAAAAAAGATATTAACGCCTCGTAAAGGGTATATTTATCCCCGGACGAAGGGACCCTGAAATGCTGTTTAAAAATATCCGGCATGAACTTTGCTATTTCACCTCTCTGTGTTTCTGAAAGCCTGTCAAATGCCGAGAATACTCCGTCTCTATGATGTTTCAGTAAGTTATCCAGAAGGTCTCTAATAAGAAAATAGGAAACATCCCTTAAAGGTCCCATTGAGCGGGCATAAGCGTAAGGTGTGTAGGTGCTGGCGAGGGTGTCAAGTACAAGGCGTGTTTTACCTATCCCCACCTCACCTTTTACGATATACAGCACACCGGAGTTCTGTTTCCTTGAGGTAATCCATGATATTTCTTCCCTTCTCCCAACAAGAGTTTTTGTAGGAAGCACAAGGTTTTTTATGCTCCCACCTGGAGTGGAAACACGTGATTTACCAAGCCTTTTAGATGTGTAGAGGGCCTGATCTGCTGCCTGAAATACCTCATCCCATGAATTTCCATGTTCAGGAAACGTTGCAACTCCGATGCTTGCACTCAGTTTTATCCCCTCAAAATCACTGTTTTTCAAAAGAGTGATTATCCTTTCTCCTACCCTTTTTGCCCCTTCAATATCTGTATTGGGCATTATGATAATAAATTCGTCTCCCCCGTATCTTATCACGCTATCGGCAGAACGTAGAGAATCTTTAATATTCTTGGCGAAAAATCTTAAAGCTCTGTCTCCTGCAAGGTGCCCAAAGGTATCGTTAATGGTTTTAAAATTATCAAGGTCTGCAATGAGGACAGAAAATTTGTGCTTGTAACGTCTGCTTCTCTGTATTTCTCTGTCAACAATGAGGTTAAGATATCGTCTATTTAATGCTCCGGTGAGTTCGTCAATATAGAGTTCTCTGGTATATATCTGCTTTTTATCGTCAAAAAGACCCAGCATCATGTAAATTAATAAAGGAAAAACTGCGTATTAACAAACATTAGCGAAAGATTTAATTGTTTATACATGTTCCGGGATTTAAAATATTCTCATGGATATTCAGAGGATTAGAGAAGATTTTCCCCAGCTTGAAAGAAAGATAAACGGAGAGAGGCTCATATACTTTGACAATGCAGCAACCTCTCTCAGGCCGAAGAGTGTGGTGGATGCTGTCTCTGAATTCTATCTCAATTACAATGCAAATATCCACAGAGCGATTCATACCCTGTCCAGGGAAGCCACGGAGGCGTATGAGAGGGCCCATAAAGACGTGGCAAAGTTCATAAATGCAGAATCAATGGAGGAAATTATTTTTACCAGAAATACCACAGAGAGTATAAACCTCGTGGTTTTCTCCCTTTTTCTTTCAGAGAAGGTAAAAAGTGGTGATACGGTGGTGATATCCCTTATGGAGCACCATTCCAACATGGTTCCATGGCAGTTTTTGAGGGATAAATACGGAGTAAATCTTAAATTTGTGAATCTCAATAGCGATGGCACCCTTGATATGAATCATCTTGAGGATGTTCTGAAAAAAAGTAAAAATCTCAAAGTAGTTTCCATTACTCATGCATCCAATGTGCTTGGTGCAGTAAATGACGTAAAAACTATAGGGAAACTTGCCCACAGGTATGGGGCGATATTCATTGTGGATGGTGCCCAGTCAGCACCACATTTGAAGGTTGATGTGAAAGATATAGATTGTGATTTCTATGCATTCTCAGGTCATAAAATGCTGGGTCCCACGGGTATAGGAGCCCTTTACGGAAAAAAGGCCCTATTAGAGGAACTTGAGCCTTTCTTAAGAGGCGGTGATATGATATGGGAGGTAAAGATTGAAAAGGTTACCTTCAATAAATTACCATGGAAATATGAGGCTGGCACATCCAACATAGCGGGTGGAATAGGTTTTGGGGCTGCTGTAAGGTACCTTGAGTCTGTTGGAATGGAGAATGTAGAGAAGCATGAAAGAGATCTTGCTTCATACGCCCTTCAAAAATTAAAAGAACTTGATTTTGTGAGAGTATATGGTCCTGAGGAAAGGATAGGGGTGGTAGCATTTAATGTTATGCAGAAAAATGGAAACCCGTTTAGCCCGGAATTTGTTGCCCAGGTTTTAGACAGGCATGGGATAGCAATAAGAACAGGGTGCCACTGTGCTCAGCCTCTGCATAATAACTTTCTTAAGGTGAGAGGGACGGCGAGGGCGAGTTTTTACCTTTATAATACAAAAGAGGAAATAGATATATTTGTTGATGTCCTGAGGGATTTTGGCAATGCTTTATAAAGATTCCGGGGTGGATATAGACGGTGGTGAGAAGTTCTCTGAGTTTATTAAAAAGAGAGGGTTAAAAAGGAAGGAATTTTATCCGGATTTTGCCCTTGCCCTTCCACTCCTGGACAAAATAAAGGATATTAAAAACCCCTATCTTGTTTATTCCACAGACGGCATTGGTACCAAAATAAAACTTGCGATTAAATACAACCGGGTAGAACACCTCGGGCAGGACCTTGTGGCAATGTGTGTGAACGATATTCTTGTTTTAGGTGCAAAGCCCCTTGTTTTTCTTGATTATATTGCGGTATCAAGTGTCAAAAGCCCCTATCTTATACCGTTTATGGATGGTCTTCTGAGAGTGCTTGAGCGTGAAAATATAGAACTTGGTGGTGGGGAGACCGCAGAGCTACCTGACCTTTTGAATAAAGACGAATTTGATGTGGCGGGTTTTGTTATAGGTGTCGTTTCCAGAGATAAGATGATAAAAAAAGAAAACGTGAAGGCGGGGGATGTGATAATAGGTATTCCATCATCCGGTGTTCATTCCAACGGCTATAGCCTTGTGCGGGCAGTGTTAAATAAAAACAGAATAGACCCCGAAAAGGTTGTAATAGAAGAAAAAACACTTCTGGATATACTTCTTGAGCCCACAAAGATTTATGTAAAAGACCTTTTGCCATTTTTTGAAAGAGGCACTATTCACGGGGCAGCACACATAACAGGCGGGGGTATTCCGGGAAACCTGAAGCGCACCTTAAGTAGCAGAGTTGATGCTGTGGTCTATAAGGACAGAATAAATGTATTGCCTGTTTTCAGGTATCTTAAGGAAGTAGGTGATATACCGGAAGAAGAGATGTGGCGGGTTTTTAATATGGGAATTGGGTTTATTGTAATTACGGGCAGGGATGAGGCAGATGCCATTCTGTATGAAACAGACGGATATATCATCGGAGAGGTAAAAAGAGGTTCTGGCAGGGTGATATTAAAATAGGGGGATTTAACCCCCTATTTTTCATACCTTATTCTTTTCAATAATTACACAACCGCTCTCTTCAATAATTTTGTCAATTTCTTTTGTATAACCTTCAAGGTCGCTCTCCCCTGTGGCACTCAGAACAAATTCAAGATAAGATGGTGCTTTTTCGTTCCAGCAACCTTTTATGCTCGGTGTGTGAAGTTTTATATCCACAAGGTCAAGTGGCTTGTCCTTCATGTACTCCAGTAATTTATTCAGGAGTTTTCTCTCAAGAATATGACCTGTTATGGCGTATTTCATATTAAATGTGGCTTTTTCTAATTCTGCGAGTACTTCTGCTCTCACCCTTTCGTATTCCTGTTTTGCCATTTTTGCCTTTGCCTTTTTCTGTATTTTCCCGATTACCCTGTGTTCTTTTTCTATCTTATGCACGATTTCTTTGGGTGGGAAAAGGATTGCTCCTGTGGGGCATATAGTGGCACAGGTTGAGCATCCCACCATACAGTTATACGGTTTCGTGACGACGGCTTTGTGAATTTCATTGTCAAAACTGAACACATTTCTTCCGCATGATACAAAGCAGAGTTTGCATCCTATACATTTTTCCTCGTCTATTGTGGGATACCAGGGGATTTCCTCTCTTGGTATCCCGTGCCAGTACGCAAATTTTGGGTCAGGCTTTTTTATGACCTCCATACACACCTCCATTTATTTAAATATTCGGATTTCAGAATATTAGTTTCCAAAAAAACTTTTAGCATGATTTCTTAAAGTTATTAATGTCTTTAAGTTCCGGGATGTTTAAATTTTTAAGGAAGTCCAGTAGAGGAGGTACAACAGGGTTTGTCCTGTCTATTGAGTAGCAGACTCTTGTGCCGTCTCTGCTTGATACAACAAGCCCGGAGAGCCTTAGATAAGAGAGAGCCCTTGACACCGAACTCTGTGGAAGTTCTGTGATTTTTATTATATCGCATACACAAACAGGTTCAAGTTTCATGATAATCAGAAATACAAATAGTCGCTTCTCATTTGAAAGCGCTGAAAATAATTCCGATAATTCGGATATTTGCATATTAGTATTATATGCCCCGAGAATTGAAAAAGCAAGATATCGCTATTCCTCAAAAATAATTGCACCGAAGGGTGTGATGTTTCCTCAAATGTTAAAAATGCAAGATACCTCCACCAACAAATATTCAAAAGCTATCTTCCACTCCTTATCACGTCCCCTGCATGTTTTTCAACAAATTTGATTATGTCCCGAAAAAGAGTATCTGAAAATGGTGGCCTGTAATACATTCTGTAATCTTTCCTGGTTTTTCCCCACATGTAAAAGGATGGGTCTTCCTCTACATCCCATCCAATAGCATCTGTAGGGTGTTCATATAACCTCCTTGAAAAAGGATAGGCAAAATACCATCTCCCATTTTTGAGAAAGTACATCCCTGTCATGTACCTTATACAATCCCTCTCAATAAACTGGCATAAGATAGGATTAGCATCAGGCCCCATGGGTTCCTGGGATAGAAGATATTTTAAATGACCCCTGTCCCACCTCCCCTCATAGAAAAACACAAGTACGCTATCTGCGTCTTCCTCTTTTCCACGATAGGGCGAATTAAAAGGATTTATACACCCCGAAAGACTTGATGGAAAGGCTATTAGTATCCTCCTTCTATTTCTCCCCTCTCTGCAAAAAGGCCCGGTAAAATATACAACCTCCCTGGTAAACACAGCCATAATTTTCCTCGGCTCTGCATACCAGTAAATGGTTGTATCTCCTAAATCAATCTCCCATTCAAACTTCCCACGCTCTATCCTGTCTGTTATGATAATTCCTGTACTCCTACCAATCTCTGTGAAAATGTTTAACATCTCCTGCATAAAAAGGGTATCTTTAAACATACTTTTATGAGAAAGAACCCACTTCTTGCCATAGTAATAATTAAACCACGTTGTGTCAGGAACCTTATACCCCCTGCTCTTAAGGTATATTCTCATCATTTCTGCCGTATAGGGTAAAAAAGTATGCCTCATTAGCCATTCGGCTGGGTATTCCCCCGAAACTCTGCGAAGTGCACGCCGAACAAATATGTCCTCAGATTTGGTATACAAAAAAGATGCACACCCGGCAAGAATAAAGGTCAACAATATTGAATATTTCACTAACCTCTTCATGTTCTCTTCCCTCTTTTTTTATTTAAAAACTTCTACTGGTTTAATGTAAATTTTAGGATGTCCTTTATGGTCAGTGTATTTTATTCTAAATAAAATATACCCCATGAGCAATCTTAATAGTCCTCGTTTCGTCTGGATTTATAAAAAATGGTAGCAAAAACGGCTGTCCAAATATATACGATTAGATGCCACTATTATTTCTTATTGCAATCTCCACAATAATTGAATTATTTTGAGAGCACCTATAATAGATAGGTACCATAATTCAAAGTATATTATTGATTTAATTCTCTCCCAGATACTGATATTTTTCCCGTTTTCAGCAACTACACTTATACGTGACACAAGCACCTCTAAACTCAATATCATATAAATCATATAAAGTACGATTTTAAGTAAAGCATATGCCGCTCCTATTTCAAGAACAGGCTTATTAAGGAGAGTGGGCGGTATATCAGAGGTGAGGACATAATCAATAATATGTTCGTTGAGCACGAATAGGATAATCATAAACCCTATTGATATGAGACCAACATTTGGGTATTGCATTTTATTAAACTCAGTGCGTAAAATCATCCAGAACAAACCTGTGAGTAAGAACAATGATAGGACAGCGTAATTTATCCAGAATCTACTTTTTGTCGTAAAAGCAAAATATAGTATTCCTCCTAAAATTGTAATTAAGAATATGTAGGATAGCCACTTATTTACTACAGGGAAATTCCCTCTCCGTTCATTATCCCCCATGTTGACCTCCGTACCACCACCATTCAGTGCCACCTCCTGGTTGGACAGGAAATAGTATAAAATCCTGAATAGTTTGCTTCTTAATTTTCCCCGATTGCTTCAAGAAAGTTAAAATGACCGATTAAGGGTCTTTTATTGCAACCGTTTGCATCCATTATCCAGATTCCATTCTCTCTACCACTCTGATAAATAATGGATTTACCATCCGGTGTCCAGTCCGCTTCATCATGTGATACTGCAAGCGGCACAGGATTACTTCCATCAGCATTTGCCACCCATGTCATTATCCCCATTGGATTCTCCATCCGGGCCGTAAATACGATCTTTGAATCGTCTGGTGAATAATGTGGTGAGAGTACAAGATCAGCGCCTATGTCAGAAGCCTTTATGAGGATTTTAACGTTGCCACCGTTTGTATCCATCGTCGCTATTGTGGAACCGTATTCTACATCAGATCTTACATGAATTATACGGTCTCCTTTATGATTAAAGTCAGGCTCTCTCCTCTCACCCTTTCCCCACTCGTTTAATCTCTTTAATCCACTACCATCGGCATTCATCATCCATATCACATTCTCTCCATGAGGCGCGTCTTTATTCGTGTCAAACACGATTTTCTTTCCGTCCGGAGACCAGTGAGGGAAAAAGCTGGTGCCGGAATCTATAAGGCAGGTTAAACTGTCTCCGTTTGTTTTTATCTTCCATATCTGGTCCATCCATGAGAACACTATCCATTCTCCATCAGGCGATATATCACACTCTAATATTACAGGCAGAACTGTAAATACCCCATGAAAAGAGCTATCCTCCAGATTATAAATAAAAATGCCAGTTGTCTCTGCCCCTGGTATATTGCTGTTTAAATCGCCATAAAATATGAATGCAAGTAATTTCCCATCATCGGTGAATGAGGCACTTCCATAACTTGAACCACTCATGGGAAACTCTGTAAATTCTGTGCAATAACCTGGGTAGGGATTCTGTATGTGCTCTGGTCCTCCACAACCGGAAATTATGAAAAGACAGGCAGATACAATTGCGGTTAATAATGAAAAGGGTATTGTTTTTGTTAATATTACCCTGACGTGCGCGCTGTGTTTATTGCTTTTATTATCTCTCATAACTCTCAAACCCCTCAAGAACTTTACCATGAAATTATAAAGTTCTGGTAATATTATTTCAAATACTGACTGTTTCTTAATGTGAGGATTGTGTTTTTATACCTTGTTTTCCCCTCCGACTTGTGCTCTTTTTGTGAAAATTTGATTAGATACTATTTTGGGTGTATTATTTGGAAGTAAAAGGAGGCAGATATGTTAAGGATACGGGGCTATGGGCTTGTGCTTGCGGCGATGCTCCTTGCTGTCACGGGGTGCGACCTTTTTAAATTGGGTCCGTCTATTCCGCTCAAGCCATGGGGCACAACGTCGCTCAGGGTGAATCAGAGTGCAACCTTCTATACCACTGTTGAAGATGCAAGTACAGATTCTGTGAGTGTAAGGTTTGATTTTGGAGATGGGGCATACTCCGATTGGAGTAATTTTGTTGCTGTTGGCGAAACAGTTTCTATGTCTCATTCCTGGAATGCGCCTGGCACCTATTATGTAAAAGCGCAGGCAAAGGATGTGGATGATAACAGGTCTGTGTGGAGCGTTGGACTTGCAGTCTCTGTTTCTGACTCCACTCAATCATCCGATTCTTTTAATCTTCAGGTTGTGGGTCATTTTGATTTTGACTTTAATTCCGATGCTATACGTATCGCTAAAAAGGATAATTTTGTTCTGCTTGCAACCCATATGGGCGGTCTTTATATTATTGATGTGAGCAATCCACAGAATCCGGTGGAGGCAGGGAGATACGTTCCTGATAGTGCCAGTAGACCATACGTTAATGATGTAAAGGTGGTTGGAAACTATGCTTATATCGCTGTTACATATATGTACAAACCAGATAAAGAAGTGGAAGTCCTTGATGTTTCAAACCCTTCCTCTCCTACCTTAGTTGGCGCATATCAGGATACATCCGACAATGTATATTTTGAATATCTCTATGTTGTAGATTCGCTTGTTTATGTGGTCGGGCAATACTACAATCTTCATATAATAAATTTTAAAAATCCCAGTGCTCCAACACTTGTTGGAAAAGTCCAAATTGCGGATTACTCTCATTACGACATATTTGTGGCGAATGACTATGCCTATGTAGCCTGTAATGATTGGGGTGCTCAGGTGGTTGATGTGCATGACCCCAGTAATCCACAGGTTTTAAGTACCGTAAGCCCCTCGGGTGATGTATATGGCGTATTTGTGAGCGGAAATAAACTTTACACAGCATCAACAGGTGGACATCTCACGATTTATGATGTCCAGGACCCGGCTCACCCCACGCAACTTTCCTCTCTTGGATTCTCTGACAATGCAAATGGTGTACTTGTCTCGGGTAATTATGCTTATGTTGCAGACCATACAGCAGGACTATATGTTGTTGATGTATCAAACCCTGAGTTACCTGTGGTCAAGGGAGGTGTGGACACTCCGGGCAATGCGTGGAGCATTGTGGTTGATGGTAATTATGCCTATGTGGCTGATTTTACGAGTCTTCAAATTGTGAGGTTGAGATAAGAAAAGATTGCACTTTTATAATCGGATATTTTATGCTATAATATACACACTACACGGCGCCATCGTCTAGCCCGGCCGAGGACACCTGGTTCTCAGCCAGGAGACCCGGGTTCAAATCCCGGTGGCGCTATGCTGGGGGATCGTCTAACTGGCAGGACAGCGGACTCTGGATCCGCCAGTCGGGGTTCGAATCCCTGTCCCCCAGCCATTTTTTATTATGGAAATCAGAAAAGCCTATACCTTTGATGACCTCCTTCTTTTACCCAGAAGAAGCTCTGTCTTGCCAAAAGAAACCGATGTGTCCACGAAACTCACACGCAGGATAAAACTCAATATTCCTGTAGTGTCTGCGGCAATGGATACTGTTACTGAAACAGAAATGGCAATCAGTATGGCAAAGAGTGGTGGTATTGGTATTATCCACAGAAACATGCCAGTTGACCTTCAGGTATCAATGGTTAAAAAGGTCAAACGTTCCGAAAGCTGGATAATTGAGGACCCCATTGTTATTTCACCAGATGATACAGTTGAAAAAGCCTATGAAATAATGAAAAAGGAAGGCATATCAGGACTTCCGGTTGTGGATAAAGATAGAAAGCTTGTGGGGATACTCACGAAAAAGGATTTTCTCTTTGTGGATGACAGGAACGTAAGGATAAAGGATGTAATGACAAAGGATGTGATTTTTGCTGATGAAAACATTACGCGGGAAGAAGCCTATGCGCTTTTAAGAAAACACAAACTTGAAAAGTTACCACTTGTTGATAAAGAGGGAAGGCTTAAAAAACTCGTTACCCTTAAGGACCTTCAGAAGAAAAGGGAACATCCCCATGCCACTTTAGATGAGTATGGAAGACTGATGGTTGGTGCTGCTGTGGGGGTGTCTCAGAAAGATAGAGAGGCTGTTAGCCTTCTTCTTGATGCTGGAGTGGATGTTATTGTGGTTGATACAGCACATGGTCATTCTGAAAGGGTTATTGAAATGGTAAAATGGATAAAGAAACAGTATCCTGAGGCTGAAGTAATTGCTGGAAATATTGCAACTAAAGAGGCGTATCTTGACCTTGTTGAAGCGGGTGCTGATGGTGTTAAGGTGGGAGTGGGTCCTGGTTCCATCTGTACCACAAGGGTTGTGGCAGGAGTTGGCGTTCCACAGCTCTCTGCCATAATGGATGTGTATGAGGCAAGAAAGGAAAAGGATGTGCCTATAATAGGGGATGGTGGAATAAGATACTCAGGAGACATTGTTAAGGCTCTTGCTGCCGGAGCAGATAGTGTGATGCTTGGAAGTCTCCTTGCAGGTACAGACGAGAGTCCCGGTGATACAATAATTTTAGAAGGAAGGAGATACAAGACATACAGGGGCATGGGTTCTCTTGGTGCCCTTACAGAAACAGGTGGCGCAAGATACTTTCAGGAGGGCAGTACCAAGTTTGTTCCTGAAGGGGTGGAGGGAATGGTGCCGTACAAGGGACCGGTTTCCGAGGTCCTGTTTCAGCTTATTGGCGGGCTTCGGTCCGGTATGGGATATATTGGTGCTAAAAACCTTGAGGAGTTGCGAAAGAGAGCCATATTTGTGGAGATAACCCAGAGTGGTACAAGGGAATCCCATCCTCATGATATTGTTATAACCAAGGAAGCGCCAAATTACGAGTCTTCTGCAAAATAAAAGGTTACTTTTATTAGCCCTCGTTGCCTTCCTGTTTAATCTCATTTTTGTTTTTCTTATTCCAGTCACAGCAGATGAAGCTTATTACCTTTTGTGGTCCCATCACCCTGCCTTTTCCTATTTTGACCACCCACCCATGGTTGCCTATTTCCTTTATATAAGTACATATCTCTTTGGAGAGGGGGTATTTGGAATAAGGTTTTTCCCGCTTATATTTTCAGTGATGATTCCTTTTATCTGGCTTTCTATTTTAGATATTAAAAGTGATGAAGCATTCTATTTTGTTCTCCTTTTCTCGCCCATAATACAGGTGGTGTTATTTTTTATGACACCGGATATTCCTTTGCTCCTCTTTGGTTCACTATTTCTTCTTTCCTGTACAAAAAATGCTCATAGTATTTTAAAGGGGATTTTGCTCGGGCTATCTCTCCTTTCAAAATACACAGCAGTAATCTTTTACATTCCCCTCTTCTGGGAAGTACTGAAAAAAAGGATTTCTTTTGAAAAATTTCTTCTTTTTTATGTTTTCATACCTCTCTTGATTTTCTCTCCTGTTTTATATTTTAACGCAAATCATCACTGGATTTCCTTCCGGTATCAGGTGCATCACGGTGCAGGGAGTTTGACCCCAAAAGTTAGATTTTTCATAAAGTACATTATAGATGTTATTGTTGCAGGTGGCATTCCACTTTCAATTGTGGGATTTTTAAGACTCAGAAAAGTGCTTTATAGCCGTGTATTTATTTATATCACAGGTGTTGCCTTTTTCCTGTTTTTTGCTTTTTTCTCCATTTTCTCAAGGCAGGAGGCAAACTGGCCTCTTTTTTTCTATCCAGTACTCCTTTTTGCGGGCTATATGGGGCTTAAAAGGTGGAAAAGAAGTATAATAGCAGCGTTTTTCGTGCTTTCCTTACCATTCAAGCCTGTTCTTCTCTTTCCACCGGTAAAAAATAAGGTGTTTAAAAAAGAAATTATACTCAAGGAAGTGGCTAAGAGAATAAGAGAAGATAATTTACCCGTTTTTGCAAACACCTATCAACATGCAAGTTTATTGTCCTATTATCTTGGAAAGGAGGTTCCTGCACTCAATATTAAATCAAGACCCAATCAGTTTGACCTGTGGCGAAGAAGGCTCCCCTCATCTTTTTTTCTATTTGTGGGAATTATGTATCCAGATGTAAAAGAAAAATTTGTGATTGACTCAACGCTCTTTTTGATTGACAATATCGGAGTTTACAGGGTCAGGTTAAAAGATACAAAATGATTGCTCTTTTTATAATAAGCCTTTTTTGGCAGGTCAATACAAAAAATGTTTTCTCGCAGGATGAGTATCCACTCAATTACCTGAACTTCCTCCATCCTGTAACAAAGCCTTTGTTTGTAAGGCGGTTTATATTCAACGATACAACACGGGATTCGCTCTCTGTTATGGAAACAGAGAGAAGACTCAGAGGACTTGGAGTGTTTAGAAATGTGAGAACCAGGAGAAATGGCGACACTGTAAGGCTTTTTTTACATGATGCTTTTTCAACAAGTCTGTTTATTGATTACAGGTTTTACAACAGTGAGCGTGATATTACACTGGGTATTGAGGAAGATAATTTTTTAGGGACACTCAGCAAGGTCAATGCTTATTATTTTCTTTATCATGATAGAAACTATTACCAGGCTGGTTTCACCATACCCGCATTTCCATTTAAAACCGTTGATTTAAAAACGTATTTTCAGAGGGGAAAAGATATAAGAAAGGACATGTTGATGCTCAATCCATTTATAACACCTCTTATAAAGATTTATCTCAATGCCCTATATATAAGACAGGTGAAAAATGAGTACCTTTACAATCATGGGGTTGTGTTTGATACGACAAAAATAGATTACTTTCTTTATTCCTTTAAGTTTGGTCGTTCTATAAGAAAGAAATACACCTTTGTTCCCTATCTTGCTACAGAGTATTTGAAAACCAAAGATACCCTATTTAAGCGTATTGGAGCAGGGGTATACTATGTGAATCTTGGAAGTATTAAAACAAGGTATATGCGACGTTCTCTTTACAACGATTACCTTTCAAAAGGAGTTGTTACCAGAGTTGAACTTTATCCTTTCATGAGAGGTAATGAGAGATTGGCCTTTTACTTCAACTTTAAGACAGGTAACAAAAAAATGTACCTTGAGTCGTCTTTTATTTACTCTCTTTCCCGATCCTCTGGATATTTGAGGTTGAAAAATAAGGCGTATTACCGCTTGCCTTATAGATTAACTCTTTTCGCCTATACTGATTTCGGCATAATACATGATGTTACCACAGCCCTTTCCTATGAAAATATCCTTGTGTTCTCCCTTGGAGCAGACAACGGTATGTACGCCTATTTACCCCATTATTTCAATGGAAGGGAAATGGCATTGCTCTATGGAGAATTAAGGTTCTTCGCTTTCCGTATTAAAAAACTTGCAGGGATAGGCGGGGCGGCGTTCTATGCGCTTGGTAATGCTGATGAGTACATATCGCATCTTTACCGCTCTTTGGGGGTCTCTTTGAGGGTGGAAGCAGGGGCGCTGGGACCTTCTGCAATATATTCGTTAAACATAGGGTTTAAAGACACTTCATCAAAGCCGGTTTTTTCGTTTGGAACTACGCTTGATTTTCGGTAAAGGCTTTATAAAGCGCTATTGATACAGCCACGTGAACATTAAGGGAATTTATCTCCTCTGATTGTTCTATGGATAAAATCATGTCAGAATTTTCCATGATTTTTCTGGATACTCCCCGACCCTCTGAACCTGCCACTAAAAGCGCAGGTTTTGGAATACTTATCTTAGATAGAGGCTCCCCTCCCCTCTCAAGTGAAAGAATAAATAAACCCATTTTTCTTGCTTCCTTTATAAAATTCATGGGGTTTGTTATAATTGCCACTGGAACCCGGAAGGCATAACCTTCTGACACGCGTATCACAGTGGGAGTTACTCTGCAGGCTCTGTTTTTGGGGAGTATGATGCCCGCTGTCTTAAAGGCAAAGGCGCTTCTTATGATAGCCCCGAGATTAACAGGGTCTTCGATGTGATCGAGGTAAAGTGCTATGCCTTTCTCTTCTATGGCACGTTGTATGATTTTATAGGCATCACTGTATTCAAATTCAGGGACTTTTGCAACTATGTTCCTTGCACGTTCGTCTCCTGAGATTCTTTTTAATTCTTTTGGAGTTACCCTCTCGACTTTAATGGAGTGCTTTTTTATGTATTCTGCGATGTTTTCGGGAATTTCATATCCTTCTTTTACGTAAATCAGCAGGATTTTACCTCCTGCGCCAGTATATTCCTCAATATGATTTTTACCGCTTATGAACATGGTTAAATTATAACTGGATAGGAGGGGTTTTGAAAGAATTTGAAAAGTGCCGAAAGCAGAAAAGAGTTTTTTCAGTGGATAACTATAAGTCTTGCCTAATCTTTATTCAAAAGGCAATCATTGTTGTGGGTTCTTTTCCGGGAGGCTGGAAAGCAGGTATCTTGCATTGTAGTATAGCACAAAATAGGCTTCATTGTTCACCCCTCTCCCCCTGTTTCTCTCCAATATGGACATAAAAGCTAAAAGTGAGTGCCTTGCATGATTTTCTCCTCTACCTTCCCACATGTATTTCTCCACCGGGTCAAGTTTCCTTTTTAATCTCCCTGACAATCTTTCATCAAGCCATCCAAGTTGAACGCTCTTGTCTATCCACGACCTCAGGCTGTCAATCATCAATTGTCCCTGTGTTAGTGTGAGTTTTCCTGAAAGAGGGTCTGGGAGAGGTGCCGGCCAGGGAAGAACCGTATACACAGCCCGACCACCATAGGGGTCTGCAAAAACCTCTTTTGGAAATTCATAATCTGTATATCCATACACTACTTTTATAGGGTCATCGCCCCTCCGATCTCCTACAAAGTGCATCTTTGATATAGAGGGCAGACCTTTTGAGACAAATATCAGAGTCAGGCTGTCTCCTGGAGGAATATGATATATTTCGTCTTCTGCAGACCTCCAGTATCCCCAAATACTGTATCTCCATTTTTCAAACTTTCTCACTGTTACCGCCCATATGCCTTTGTCCCATTTGATGCTCCTTTTGGGAATAATTGTGTCCGGTAATTCAAAAACTATATCGTGTATATTCTGCGTATAACTGGATGGTCCGCTGTCAACTTTCTCTGTTCTGTATACCTTGTTAACTGTATCAAAATATGAGACATACCAGTAATCGTGTTCCCTTGGATATGGTTTTGCTTTGATTTTATAAGTATAGATGTATAAAAAAGAAGTATCAGGTGTTGGTAATCCAGTAATTGTATCTATGGTATCTTGAACTGAAACGCTTACTTCAGGGTTAATTTTATTCCTTGCTTCATATATTGAAACCCTAATCCAGTTATCAGCAAAAGCAGAGGATGCTAACATCATAAGGATTATAAAGATATTTTTCATTGTCTCTCCTCTTTTTTATCGCCTTAAATGTCGATGACCAAACATCTTTAGATACTTTTCACTGAGGACCTCCTCTTGGAAGGTATGAAAGCAGGTATCTTGCATTATAATATAGCACAAAGTAGGCTTCATTGTTCACCCCTCTCCCCCTGTTTCTCTCCAATATGGACATAAAAGCTAAAAGTGAGTGCCTTGCATGATTTTCTCCTCTACCTTCCCACATGTATTTCTCCACCGGGTCAAGTTTCC
>JALVYB010000076.1 GCA_027038175.1 Caldifarciminota bacterium
CTTGAGGATGGAAAAATAAGCGCTGATGATGTAATAGAGGAACTGGAGGATTAAAATGGAGATTCGGGATATTCTGAAAAAGGTTAAAGATGGAGAGATGGATATAAATGAGGCTCTTTCTCTTATAGAGGAGGGGGATGAAGAAAGCAGGCAGGTTAAGGTTAAGAAACTGAAAAAAGAGGATATTAAGAAAATCATAGAGAAAAAAACACAAGAGATGCGTGTAAGCCAAACAGAGGAGATTGCGTTACCTGGTGATAGCATGTCGCTGGTTTTGCGTCTTGAGAATGGATTGTATGATATAAGCGAGGGTGATACGCTCAGTATTGATGGTTTATGTAGTAAATCCTATGATAAAAATAGTAATACGCTGGTGTTGAAAAACAGTAAAAGTTGTGATGTGATTATACCGTATGGGGTTAAAGACTTGAAGATATTTGTAAAAAATAGTTCTGTTGAACTGGATATTGAAAACAGGGAATTTGTTCTAATCCAGGTTGATAGAAGCAATGTTGAGGGTGAAATTAAGTCTCAAAAATTCGAAATTTCAAACTCACTTGGAAATATTGAGCTGGAAATCATGGGAGCAGAGGAAGGGGTGGTGAACAACAGATTGGGAAATGTAGAACTTGAACTTCATGGAAAATTTAACTTTGAGGTGTCAAATAACCTCGGGTCTGTGGAAATAGATGAAAGTCTGAAAGACAAAACAGGAAAAACTATTAAAATAAAGAATGCACTTGGTAGCGTTGAGATAATATAATCTTTTAGAACGGTCTTGGCGAGTTCTTTTTTGCCTCCTTTATTATCTCCTTGATAAGTTCTGCCATCGCTTCCGGGTCTGTGCCAGTAAATATATTGCCATCTCTTTCCACTGGTTTTCCAGTGTAATTGGCTCCAGCATTTATAATATCGTCTTTTATTGCATGATACCCTGTAATTTTTTTACCTTTAACTATACCTGCAGATATTAACACCCATGGGCCATGGCATACTGCTCCTATGATTTTCCCGAGTTCGAACATTCTTCTTACAAAATTCAAAACTTCGGGATAACGTCTTAATCTATCAGGTGCATATCCACCTGGTATAAAAAGGATGTCATAATATTCCGGATCAACGTCTTTTATACTCTTTTTGCTGGCAAATGTACATCCTTTTTTCCCTTTAAAGGTTTTTATTTCAGGTGATATAATATCCACATCGAATTTCTCTTCCTTGAAACGATAATATGGATATATAAATTCCACATCTTCCACGAGGTCTTCTAACAAAATGGCAACTTTCATAACTCCCTCCTTTTATTTTTATATTAAATGAATTTAGAGGTTCTGTCAATACAACCCGGCACTTTACAATTCACCAGTGAGGATGTATATAAATAAACCAAAAGGAGGTAAATGATGAAAGGGTATATAAAACTACTGGGGCTTGTTGCACTCGGTATGACTCTTGCCTGCTCAAATGGAAATGGGAATAATGGCACAGGAGGCTCTGGAGGCGGAGGTGGAAATGGCACCAATATTTCCCTTGAAGGGAGATGGTATGTTGAGATAACTTCAAACAATGGGAATAAAACTCCATATGTGGCCGACATAAGTCAAACTGATACTGCTTTTACGGGAACCATAAAGTTTGGCATGCTGTACTCAAAGAATTTCAACGGTACAATAATTAATGGCTCATTAAACTTTGCATCATCTGATGATACACTGCATTTTGAGGGAAGGGCTATAACAGAGGATAGTGTTTGTGGCACATGGTTTAACAAATTTACTCAGGATAGTGGTACATGGTATGCAATAAGGCCCGTATCAAACTACTCATGGAATGGAAATTTTGAAGGAGAACTGTATAACGTAAATATTCCCAATGTAGACACAACCATTGTAAGTTCTGGAGAGTGGAAGGCAAAGGTTATAAAAGGACAGCATCAGGATACAGTATTTGTGGCTGGAGAAATGTTAACATATTATGGCTCGGATACATTGAGCCTCAATAATCCTTTTGGTGGCTGGATACATAATGACACCTTATACGTGGATTTTGGATGTACTGCTTTTGGCAGTAATGGTGAGTTTATGTTCAGCGGAACGGTATCTGGTGATAGTGTAAGTGGTTCCTGGGGAATAACCCCGGTGACAGGTATGAATCCCTCAGGTAAGGGTACATTTACTGGATACGTAGGCAATTAAGCAGAAATTAAAGGGTAGGGCCTGGCCCTACCCTATTATTTTTTTCCTGTATTCCCTGAATTTTTTCCACAGGTAATCCTGTTTGCATTCAAATAGTGAGTATTTTAAGTTCTTCTTTACCTGAGGGTCCTTCTTATAAAGATATGATAAAATTTCTCTTACTGTTTCACGCCTGCTTTTTTCTGCATAGGGGCACTCCCCTTCTAAATTCTCATAAAGTCCGGCAAGATGTAAGTATCTCAGTATTTCTTCTTTTTCTATGAGGATTATTGGTCTTATCACGAAAAAACTCTCGCTGAAAAGAGGTTGTTTGGGAACCATTGTACTTATTTCCCTTGCGTAAAAAATATTTAAAAGTAAAGTCTCAATGGCATCGTCAATGGTATGTGCAAGGGCAATTTTGGGTGCCCCCTTTTCTTTTGCCTTATAAATAAGTCTCTTCCTTCTTTCCTTGGCACATATGTAGCATGGTTTAAAAGGTTTTAATCTGTTTTCTATAATATGCACGGTGTCCTCGTCCTTTACATACTCAAACTCAATTCCCCTGTCTTCAAGGAATTTCCTTAATTTTTCGGTGTCCTTTAGTGGTTTCAACCCATTATCAACGTGTACTCCTATAATCTTAAAATTGCGATTAAACTGTATTTTGTAGTGATACAAAATGTCAGCCATAAACAAACTATCTTCGCCTCCGGAAATGCCAAGGATAACAGTTTCCCCTTCACTAAATAGATTAAAATATCTATCTGCCCTATACACTTTATTTACCAGAATTTTCCTGTATTTTTTCAGGCTGAACATAAAAAAAGTTTAAAATATTTCACGTGGCCTGTAAACAATTATGCCCATCTTTGAAGGCTCTTTGATTAAATGTGCAAATTGTAATATAATTATATTCATACAAAGGAGGCGAGAAAAATGAGCCAGGCAGGCACTAAAAAGGCAATATTTTTTATAGTCTCTTTACTTATATTTGCTCTTCTGTACTTTATACCCATTAGCAGTATGCCTCACAAAGCACAGGTGGCACTTAGCATTTTTGCAATGGGTGCCTTTTTATGGATTACAGAGGCCATTCCCCTCCATATTACGTCTTTTGTAATACTACTTTTCTTATCGCTTTTTCTTGTCCCTGATATGAAGGTGAAATACACCTTTTTCTTTGCTCCCTTTTTCTCTGGTGCTATTGTTCTGTTTCTGGGAGGTTTTACACTTGCACGCGCAATGAAGGTTTACAAATTAGATGAGAAATTCGCGGATTTTATTTTACGAAAATCGGGTACCAGACCATCGAGTATTTTATTCGGATTTATGTTTGCCACTGCGTTTTTATCAATGTGGATGAGCAATACCGCCACAACAGCACTTATGATGGCAGTTGCCTTAACAATATTTCACAAACTTGAACCCGATGACAGTTTTAGAAAAGCGCTTGCCATAGGCATTCCATTCTCTGCCAATATAGGGGGCATGGGAACGCCTATAGGTACTCCCCCAAATGCTATTGCCATGGGGCTCTTGCGTGAAAGGGGAATTGAAATTTCTTTCTTTAAGTGGATGGTGTTTGCAGTACCAGTTGAATTTGTACTTCTCATTTTCACATGGTTTCTTCTTTTGAAAATATTCCCTCCTAAAAGGGATAACGTCTCGCTTGAAGTGGAGGATACGTCAAAAAATGATTCTGCCACAAGGGTGACTGTTATAACTCTTGTTTTAACAGTACTTTTATGGCTTACAAGTTCTATCCATCACATAAAAGATGCTGTTATAGCACTTATCCCCGTTATTGTGCTTTTTGGTTCAGGAACGCTTGGTAAGGACGATTTCTATTTCCTTGGATGGGATGTATTGATGCTGATGGGTGGGGGGCTTGCGCTTGGGCTTGCTGCGCAAAAAAGTGGTCTGAATGCATGGCTTATAGATGCAACAGGTATTGCAGGCCTATCCCCTTACTGGGTTTTCTTCGGTTTTGTAGCACTTACGGGTATAGTAACAAATTTCATGTCCAACACCTCAACTGCCGCTCTAATTATCCCAATAGCAATAGCTATGGAGGGTGTTAATCCTGCTATTATGGCTGTTGGAATTGCACTTGCGGCATCGAGTTCAATGTTATTGCCGGTAAGTACTCCACCAAACGCCATTGCATACGGCTCAGGTGTGATAAAAGTAAAGGACATGTTCAAAACTGGTATGATTATAACGCTTTTGTGTGTTATTATACTGGTTTCTGTATTTTATGCGCTCATAGGGCTTGTGCTATCTTGAAATTGTTAATCCAGTGTTTTGACATTAGAATATAAGTTATGAGTTTCTATCTCCATAATATTATACCCTTCTTAGTTGCAACAGGTATTCTGGCCATTGTCCTTGTATTATTCCAGTATGCGCTGGGCAAGGACAAAAGGCCCAGTGTTATAAAGGTAGAGTATAATTTGCCAGATGATTTAACACCAGCAGTTGCCGGAACGTTAATAGACGAGTCTGCTGATATAGTTGATGTGATTGCTACTATATTTGACCTTGAACGAAAAGGGTATATAGAGCTCGTACCTGTAAAAAGGAGTAAATACTTTGCCGGTGATGACAAGGATTCAGATATACTCATTAAGGTAAAGCGAAAAGACCTTCAGGGTTTGAATTCTTATGAAGCAGAGATAATGAATTTTATACTTGAACAACATTCTCTAAAAGAGGTAGTGTATCTTGGTGATTTCGGTAAAAAATTTGCTTACGAACTAAACGCACTTAAGAAGAAAGTGGAGGATGAGGCGACAAAACTCGGATATTTTGATGCACCCCCATACTCCGTTAGGAACTTTTTTACAACATTCTACATAATATCGCTTATCGTATCCTATGTGTTGATTTTCAAGTTCGGTGGTATTAATCCCCCTGTTATGGATAAAAGAGAAATTCTTATGAATCCCATGTTACAGTTGAATCGAGAAATAGGTTTCTGGGTTTCTACAATACTGTATTCAATAATCCCTATTGCTCTGACACTCCCTCTGTTTTTAAAACTAAAAAAGAGTGTCGCACTTCGGACAGATAAGGGAGTTGAGGCATGGGGTAAAGTGCTTGGACTTAAGGAGTTTATTGTAAGGGTCGAAAAAGAAAGGCTAAAGAGAATGGCAGAGAAGGACCCCGGAATTTTCAAAAGAGTGTTGCCTTACGCTATTATCCTTGGTGTAGCAAAAGAATGGGCAGACAAAGTAGAAAAAGAATATGTAGAATTCCCGGGTTGGATGTCTGCTCTTACGGATGCAGAGCGTGAACTTATAATGAAACAACTGGAAGTATTGAGTGGAAAAAGAAGGGTGGCGTTTGTATCCCCTGATGCCATTGTGTCTCCAAAGGATATCTGGGATACACTTGATCATAAGGGTAGATAGTGTATTCAAGGTCTCTATCTTTTGGAATTACATGGTTAGAACATTAAAATTAAGTTAGTATGCTGATACTGTGGTTAAAGAGTCTTGTCCCCTTTTTGATTTCATCAGTTGTAATAGCCATAATTCTTGCATCTTTTCAGCTCTTATTTGGAAAAGATGAAAGGCCAGAGGTAATCAAAGTTGAATATGATTTACCTTCTGACATACCTCCGGCAGTTGCAGGGACTATTGTTGATGAAAAAGCAGACGTTGTGGACGTTATTGCCACAGTGTTTGACCTTGAAAGAAGAGGATATTTACAGATAAAGCCGGTGGAAAGGCACAGATATTTTTACGACCAGATGGACGTATCACTCAATCAGCCTAAAAGGGAACTTGAGATAACAGTTATAAATGGAGACATAAGAGAACTCAGGGATTTTGAGCAGGAGATTATGAATTTTATTTTGGAGAGGGAATCAGCAGGAACAAAGGTCTATCTCAGTGATTTTGGTGAGAAATTTGTTTCAGGCATTAATTATTTAAGAAGAAGGATAGAGGATGAAGCAGCTAAAATGGGTTATTTCTATGGGGCTCCATATAATGTGAGGAATTTTTTCACAGCGTTGTATTTTTTACTATGGGGCATAGGGGATATTGTTATTTTTAAGTTTTGCGACATAAGGTTTTTTGACCAGAGAACGATGAATAATCTTATTTTTTACCCCAACAAACAACTTTTATACTATACACTGCTCGTGGTTTATGCACTCCTGCCTCTTATTCTGGTATACCCAATTTATAAGAGGTTAAAGTATAGTGTAGCTCTACGAACGAAAAAAGGGGTTAAGGCATGGGGAAGGATTTTGGGGTTCAAAGAATTCATAAAACGTGTTGAGAAGGAAAAAATTAAGAGAATGGCGGAAAAAGACCCTCAGATTTTTGTTAAGGTTCTTCCCTATGCAATTATACTTGGAGTTGCAAGAGAGTGGGCATCTAAAATGGAAAAAGGGTTTGTTGAGTTCCCGGATTGGTGGAAAGCACTCAATCCTATGGAAAGAAGTTTACTTATAGGCTCAAATCTAACGCTAAATAAAGAAGGCTGGATAGATTCAAGTGGTTATTAATTAAAAATTAAGGAGAGATTTATGGAGAAAAAGTTATTATCAGGAAATGAGGCAGCAGCAAGAGGGGCGTGGGAGGCTGGAGTACACGTGGCAACAGCCTATCCCGGCACCCCATCCACGGAAATTCTTGAGAACGCTGCAAAGTATAAAGAGATTTATGCCCAGTGGTCACCCAATGAAAAAACAGCATTTGAGGTGGCACTTGGTGCTGCTATAGCCGGTGCGAGGTCAATGGTCTCTATGAAACATGTTGGTTTGAACGTTGCGGCGGACCCACTATTTTCTGCTTCTTACACAGGAGTTAATGGTGGATTTGTCATTATAACAGCAGATGACCCGGGTATGCATTCATCACAGAACGAGCAGGACAACAGAAGATATGCCAAGTTTGCCAAAATACCTCTAATTGAACCCTCAGACAGTCAGGAAGTTAAGGACTTTATTAAGGAGGCTTTTGAAATATCAGAAAAGTTTGATACTCCTGTTCTTTTCAGGCTTACAACAAGGATTTCACATTCAAAGGGTATAGTGGAGGTGGAAGATAGAAAAGAAGTTCCTCTGAAGGAGTATAAAAAGATTCCTGAAAAATATATAATTTTGCCTGCACATGCCAGGAAACGTCATTATTTTGTTGAGGAGAGAACTCAGAAACTTAAAGAATTTGCAAATACCACACATCTTAATCGTATTGAATGGGGTGACAGAAAATTGGGAATAATTACAAGTGGAATATCCTATGTTCACGCCAAAGAAATATTTCCCAATGCATCTTATCTTAAACTGGGGCTTTCATGGCCTTTCCCTGATAAGTTGCTCAAGGAATTTGTTGAAGGCGTGGAAAGGGTCATTATAATAGAAGAGAATGAGCCCTTTATTGAAGAAGAGGTTAAGTTTCTTGGTTACAACATAGATGGCAAAAAGTTCATTCCTCTCGTTGACGAACTTTCACCTGAAGTTGTCAGAAAAGGCGTTCTTGGGGAAGAACTTGAAAGATTACCGGATGGGAAAGGAGTAAAGAGGCCTCCCCAACTCTGTCCAGGTTGTCCTCATATAGGAATTTTCTATAATCTATGGAGATTAAGAGCAACTGTAACCGGAGACATTGGATGCTATACACTCGGTGCTCTCCCTCCTTATAATGCAATGGATACCACTATTTGTATGGGAGCCTCTGTAACAAATGCTCATGGCTTTGATGTGGCGAGAGGATGGGATTTCACAAAGAAAACAGTTGCCGTTATTGGAGACTCAACCTTTGTACATTCAGGTATTACCGGTCTTGCTGATATAGTTTACAATAAGGGTAATTCAACGGTGATAATACTTGATAACAGAATTACAGCAATGACAGGACATCAGTTCCATCCGGGCTCCGGTAAAACAGCAAAGGGTGAAGAAACCAAAAGGCTTGATTTTGAAAAACTCGCCAGGGCGATTGGAGTGGAAAAGGTATACAGGGTGGATCCTCATAAGTTGAGAGAATCAAGGAAAGTTCTGAGAGAAGCAATGTCGACAAAAGAGCCTGTGGTTGTCTTATCTGAGCGTCCCTGTGCTCTTCTGCCTGAAGAACGTAAAAAAGCCAAACAGAGACCTAAGAAGGTCGTTATTCCTGACAAATGTAAAGGGGAAAAGTGTATGGGGTGTATTAAACTTGGGTGTCCTGCGCTTTCGATGAGAGATGGGAAGGCATATATAGAACCACTTTTATGTGTTGGTTGTGACCTCTGTCAGCAGGTATGTCCATTTGATGCAATAGTAGAGGAGGGGCAAAATGGCTAACACAAAGAATATAATTATTTCAGGAGTTGGAGGGCAGGGTATTTTAACAGCATCAGAGATTCTTGCTCTCTGTGCAATGGAGGAGGGTCTGGACGTCAAAAAGAGTGAAGTACATGGAATGTCCCAGAGAGGGGGAAGTGTGGTGTCGTTTGTTAAGTTCGGCGAAAAAGTCTATTCTCCCCTGATAGAGAAGGGGGCAGGTGATGTAATTCTTGCTTTTGAAAAGGCAGAAGCACTGAGGTGGAGAGGGTATCTCAAAAAAGAAGGTGGTGTGGTAATAATGAACACTCTTGAGATTTACCCTACCACGGTCTCCCTTGGACTTGATACATATCCTGAAAATATTGAGGAAGAGTTCAAGAAATTTGGTGTAAAGACAATATCCATTGATGCTGTGAAACTCTCAAAAGAGGCTGGAGATCCCAGAACTCAGAATACAGTACTGCTTGGTGTTCTCTCCAACTTCATCGATTTTTCCTATGATACGTGGGTGAAGGTTATAAAATTCAGAGTTCCTCCAAAGACTATAGATGCTAATCTTAAAGCCTTTGAACTTGGAAGAAGTATAAAAGAATAGTGAGTAGATACTATTCGTTGCAGGAGGTTTCGGGAATTGTCAATGTTCCCGAATATACGCTGCGTTACTGGATGCGCACGCTTGGATTGTCAGGTAGAAAACGACATAATAGATTATACTTTGATGATAGGGGAGTGAGATATTTTATAGGTGTAAAAACGCTTCTTGAGCGGGGGTATAATTTAAATTCCATAAAATCTCTTATGAAGGAAGAGGGGAGGAGTGTGCTTTTGCGTTCAGCTGAATACATGTTGAGCGAGGAGATACTGAAAGAATTAAAGGAGGCTGCAAATATCCTGAGCAAAATGAAAAAGATTATAAGAGAGGCGCAGGATGTACATTAAAATGTTTGTGATAGCGATGGTCCAGGGGATTACTGAATTCTTACCAGTGTCGAGTTCCGGTCACATGGTAATGCTTGAGAAGTTTCTTCATTACAATCCCAGAGGCAATGCGCTTGAGATTATTTTACACCTTGCCACATTACTTGCGGTTACGGTTTTCTTTAATAAAAAACTTATTTCACTTTTCACATTAAAAGGCGGTAAAAACAATCCCCTTTTGCTTATTGTCATTGCAACTATTCCCGCTGGTATAGTTGGAGTTCTTTTCAACGACAAAATAGAGACCGTTTTTGACGCAACTTCCTATTTACCCTGGACGTTCCTTATAAACGGACTTATCCTCATTACATATTATTTGGCTGAGAAAAACATCAGGCATGAGAAAGTAAATTCTCCTCTGTCATCTTTTCTTATTGGAGTGGCTCAGGTTTTTGCTATACTACCTGGAATTTCACGCTCTGGAACCACAATTACAGCAGCAAGATGGTTGAAGTTAAAAAGAGAAGAGGCATTTGATTTTTCCTTCTACTTACTTTTTCCTGCTGTTCTTGGTGCACTTATGCTTAAAATCAAAGAGGTTGATGCAGTGATATTCAGTGGAGTTTATATTATGGGATTTGTGGTTGCATTTCTTTTCGGTGTCCTGGCGTTGTATCTTTTAAAGAAAATAGTTATAAGTGGCAGGTTATATATATTTGGTCTGTACACTATTTTGCTCTCATTAGTGCTCTTTATAACTTGACCGTTGGTGCAGATAGTTTTAAAATTTATAGTAACAAAAAATAGGAGGTTATAGCATGCAAGGGTTAGTCGGATATTTCCACAGAGGTGGCTCCATGATGTGGGGGCTGCTAATACTCGCTATCCTTGGGACAGCCATAATAATAGAGAGATTGTATTCTCTCTTTATAAAACTCAAGGGTAACCCAAAGGTGATCGTAAAGGAGATTACCAATATTATTGAAAACCAGGGCATAGATGCTGCTATTGAATATCTTACAAATCTAAAAAGCCCTGTTGCAAAAATCTTCATTGCAGGTCTTGAAAAGGCTGATAAAGGAAGGTCTGTTGTTGAAGAGGCAATGGCACGTGCGGCAAGCACAGAGTTTGCATTTCTGGATAGAGGTATGATTTACCTCACAGCAACCGCAACACTTGCTCCAATTCTCGGATTCCTTGGAACAGTTACAGGAATGATTAAGGCATTCTCAGCAATCGCAGCAGCAGGTGAAGTGGAGCCTACCCTTGTTGCATCAGGTATTTCAGAAGCATTGATAACCACAGCAACAGGTCTTATCATTGCTGCTCCTGTTGCACTTTTCTACTCAATCTTTGCAGATAGAATTAACAACTATACCAGAAACACAGACGAAGCCATAGATATGCTTGTTGAATACCTCCTTGAAAGTGGTGTTCTTGAAGAAGAACTGTAAGGAGGTAAGCCTTGGGAGTACTGCCTAAAAGAAAGCCGCCGGAGGAGGCGGAGATACCGACAGCATCCATGGCAGATATCGCCTTCCTTCTTATAATATTCTTCATGGTTACCACAGTATTTGCTCGTGATAAAGGTCTTAAGATGCTCCTGCCAGAAAAGCAGAGTGAGACCGTCAAAATCAAGTCCAAGAAAATCATAGATATATCCATTAACGACGCAGGCCAGATTTTCTTTAACGATAATCCAGTTCAGAGTCCAGAAGAGTTAAGGCAGAAAATCCAGAGCGAAATAGAGAAGGACCCAAAGAAAATAGTTCTAATAAAGACTAATGTAGAGGCTCCATATGAGAGGATGATTCAGGTTCTGGACGTTGTGAAGCAACTCAAGGTCAAAGCAGTAGCGCTTAAGTCTATAAGACCAGAAGGGTAGAAGGAGGGCAACATGGCAAGAAGGAAGCAACTGAGAAAAGAAGGTAAAGTAGCAATTCCTACAGCGTCTATGTCTGATATAGCATTCTTGCTTCTAATATTCTTCATGGTTTCTACTACTTTTAGAAAAGAAGTGGGGCTCAAGGTGATTCTGCCGGAAGCCAGAGCCACAGAGAAACTCACAAGGACCAGGGATATTTCTCATATATATATAAGTAAGGACGGCAAGATATCTGTAGACGATAAAATAGTCTCTCCTGATATTGTTAAGATTGCATATGCCAGAAAGGTGGAGGAAAAACCAGAACTCATTGTCTCAATTAAGGCAGATAAGCAGGTTAAATACGATTATGTGGACAAGGTTATAGAGGCTCTCAGAGATGCGAAAGCCCTTCGTGTAGTTTTTGCAACAAACTACAAAAAGTAGAGGGGGTGATCTAAATGGCTGAAGAAAAGAAAATAAAAAAAGGACAGGTTGTAAAGGCCTATGATCCTGAACTGGAATATGCTACGGATTTTGAAAAGGCGATTGGCATCGCGCTTTTGTTTTTCATAGTTATTTTCCTCTCTGTGCGTCATATGGAGATAAAAGCATATAAGCCTAAAACTGAGACCGTGACTCAGGTTGAGGAAATTAACCTCGAGGCACAAATAGAAGAGCCGCCACCACCACAGACAAAACCTCAGGTACCAAAACAGATAGAAGAAGCAACCACACCGGAAGAAGAGGAGGCTGCAGCAGAAGATACGGTGGATATTGGTCCTACCACGTTCAATGAGGCTGAGTTACCACCACCACCTCAGGAAGATAGCGTATATGAATTTTACATGGTTCAGCAAAAACCTGTACTTATCAAAAGAGTTTTGCCTGAGTATCCAGAACTTGCCAGGAAGGCGGGAATTGAGGGTAAAGTCATAGTGGAAATTATTGTTGGCAAAGATGGGCATGTTAAAAGTGCTCGTGTATTGAAGTCAGACAATGAAATATTCAATCAGGCAGCATTAAATGCAGTTAAACAATATGTATTTAAGCCTGCAATGCAAAATGATAGACCCGTAAGTGTGAGGGTCATACAACCTATTATGTTCAGCCTTGAAAGATAAGGAGGTAGCCTATGCATAAATGGCGCTATATGCTCGGAGTTGTGCTGGGTATAGCCCTTTCGGGCGTGCTGTATGCCGGCACAACAGGTAAAATCGTAGGAAAAGTGGTGGACAAACAGACCGGTGAACCCCTGCCTGGAGCAGGTGTAATTATACAGGAAACCGGTCAGGGAACCGCCACAGACATTGATGGCTCTTACATACTATTAAATGTACGTCCTGGGACATACACACTAAAGGCGAGTTATATCGGCTATAGGGACCAGGTAGTTGAGGGAGTGGAAGTAAAAGCAGACCTTACAACTGAGGTTAATTTCTATCTTTCCCCTGCTGCACTTGTGGAGAGCACTGTTGTTGTAAAATCTACGAGAAAACTCGTGGAAAAGACAGCAACAACCACAGAAAGACGTATGAGCTCCAGAGACATAGAGAATCTACCATACACTGATTTCCAGGCTGCCATTAATATGCAGGCAGGTGTAACAGGTGTTAATATCATCAGAGGTGGAAGAACTGACGAGGTCGCATACTATATAGATGGTATGCAGGTTACATCTCCAATATTTGGTAGTTATTACTCCAATCTTAACACTTCAGCTATTCAGGAGATGTCACTTATTACAGGTGGTTTTAATGCAGAGTACGGACAGGCTCTTTCTGGTGTTATTAACGTTGTAACAAAGGAAGGTGGACCAAAGTATGAAGGGTCGTTTACCTACAGAACAGATGCAATAATGCCTACTTCTTTAAACTATGGACAACACTTTCTTGATATCTCCCAGGGTGGTCCTATTCCTGGACTTAAAAAGTATCTGAGGTACTTTATTTCAGGGTATGCCCATGTGAGGGACGGAAGAAGGGCGTATAACTATCAGCCCGAATATCCAATAGTAAGTGCTTATGAAAATGGTACAGATGAATTCAGAGCATTTATAGATACTGCAGAAGTATGGTGGTATGACTCCACAGTTCCTTATCTTCCAAGATATTACAGAGAATTACTTGATACGGCGAGGTATTGGCAAAAGTGGTATAAAGACCATTCATATATGCTTCCCCATACAGGTGAACAGGAATACAGGTTGCAGGGCAAACTAACCTTTCTACCTGCCAAGAACGTTAAAGTGCTTCTTTCAGGATTTATATCCAGAGACCAGTGGGATAGTTATGATCAGATGTACAAATATAGGTTGTTCAGGTATCGTTCCTCTCTAAGACGTCAGAATCAGGTTACTTTAACAGTGAATCATATTTTGAAAAACAATCTCTTTTATACCTTGAATATTGGAAGATTTTATGAATATTTCAGATATGGAATAAAAGATCCCAATTACGAACAGGAGAGGAGCAAGGACTTTTTCAGTAACTTTATAAAAGATTACAGATTTATTCCCTGTGCAGCAGCAACACCTGAACATCCAGAGTATTACTACAGATATTCTTATACTCCAAACAATCCATGGGGTATTGCAGACCAGTCGTATGTAAACTTTAGAGGTGTTGGTGATTACAGAGTGTACCATGGTCAGTCTACAATTACAAACAGCTTTAAGTGGGACCTTACATGGCAGGCGACAAAGCATCATGAGTTCAAGACCGGGGTTGAAATAAGAGCGCACGAACTGAAGTATTACAACAATTCACTCCCATGGGATCCCAACCCATTCCTTTCATATTTTGGAGATTCTGTGTATACTGGACGGGGTCTTGCAGCGCTTGAGCCAGTAAAACCCATACAGGGTGCATATTACATACAGGACAAAATGGAATTTGAAGGGCTTGTTGTTAATGCTGGTTTGAGATTTGACTATGTAAATCCCAAATATCATTACTACATTGACGCTTCTCAGATTAAACCCGATAGTTTACTTCAAATTGACCCTAGTACTGCGGAACCAATAGCGACCAAGCCTAAATATCAGCTATCTCCAAGGCTCGGTATATCTCACCCAATAACAGAAAGACAGGTCCTACACTTTGCCTATGGATATTTCTTCCAGACACCGCCTCTTCTTTATTTCTATGACGGTACAAATAATACTCCAATACAGCTTGCACAAAGAGGTAACAACATTGTAGGTAATCCTAACCTTAACGCAGAGAAACAAATCGCTTATGAAGCAGGCGTTTCCACGCAGATAGGTCAGTATTCAGCATTTGATGTCACAGCATTCTACAAAGATATTTACAGATGGGTTGGAACAAGAGAAGTGCTTGCAGCTCCCAATCCATTCTATATGTACGTAAATGCTGATTATGGTAACGTAAAAGGTTTGGAACTGACATATCAATATTCAGCACCAAGACTTTCTTATAGACTTGCCTATACGCTTCAGTATGCAGAGGGTACTGCGTCTGACCCATTTGAATCGTATCTGAATTCATATTATGGTTTCTATGGATTGGACCCTCGTACAGGACAGCCTTTACCTGTGCCTCATAATACTATTCCACTTTCCTATGACATAAGGCATACAATAAATGCTCAGGTAAGTTATACGACACCTCATAACTTTGGGCCTGCAGGTATATTTGGCGATCTAACGATGTCACTAATACAACGTTCACACAGTGGTACTCCTTATACAAGAAGAGATGCCAGGGGTAACATTATAGGTAATGTTAACAGTGAAAGAATACCCTGGTTTCATCGCACCGATCTCACTCTCTCAAAGAGAGTTAAAGTTAAAGGACTCAGATTCAGACTGAGTCTTGAAGTTTTTAATCTCTTTAATAAGAAGAATGTTCTTTCCGTGTATTCAACAACCGGTTTGCCTGATAGAAGTGTTGCTCGTGAGGTAATTACAGAGAGCATGTTTGGACAGGATACTTTGAGAATAGGTGATATTGGATACAATCCGCTTCGTGACCTTAACGGTGATGGAGAACTTACACCGCATGAGATGTACGAATCCTATCTGAAGGCTCTTGCTGACTATGAGGATAATCCAGACAACTATGGAGCACCACGCGCTGTAAGATTGGGCATTGCTCTTGAGTTTTAAAGGAGGTTTATGATGATTAGAAGACTTATAGCTATGCTGATGTTTTTGGGGATTGGGGGCACTCTGTGGGGTAGAACCAGAGTGACTCATGTCCCCCAGAATAACGTGATGGATATAAACTTACTTGATGGGAATGAATTCAATATGTATATATCAAACTATGGTAAATTCGGACAGTCGCCTCAGGGTAACGCTGGAGCATGGTGGCCTTCTAATAGAAGACTTGAAACTTACATCTTTGGTGCAGGTCCATGGATAGGGGCTATCACGAAAGATGGAGATACGGTAGTTACTTATTTTTATAATCCCAGTTCCGGGATGTCAGAAGGAGTTCCCGCGCACATAGCTGATACAACAGACCTCTATGATTACAATGCTGCCTTGGGTGATCCCTATGACAGGGTGCATATATATGGAAAAACCACAGAACAGGGTTATGAATGGCCGCTCAAGACTGCCACAGGTGAAGATAGTGTGGTTTCCAATATGGATTCATACGAGGCGTTTATGGATATCGCTCCTGAATACCAGGAATCAGGTTCTCGTCCTTTGGGGCTATATTTGGTGGAACAAACTTACCAGTGGGCAGTACCCGGGCTTGACAATATTATTTTTAACATTTATGAAATTGAGAATATAAGCGGAGATACTTTATATCAGGTATATGCTGGCATAACATATGATGACGACATAGGGAATGAATCTGGCAACAATGCAAATGACCTTGTAGGATTTATTCGTTCTTACGACTTTCCTAATGATACCTTAGGTCCTGTACAACTTAATCTTGCATACCAATACCAAACTGAGCCAGAGCCAGGATGGATAGGTGTTGATGGACATGGTTTGCCAGGAGTCATTGGAAGCGTCTTTCTTGAGTCTCCACTTGCCACGGATACTGTTGTTATATGGGATACAATTGGAACCCATGTAGGTCCTGATACGGTATTGCCGGGGCAACCTCTTGGTATGACTGCTTTCAAAATATTTACAATTCAAATAGACCCCACAAGCGACCCAGAGAGATATACTATAATGGCAGGTTATGATCCTGCAAGTGCAGGTGGTGCATACAATCCTTACATGGATGATGTATACGGTCCTGGTGATAAGAGATTTATACAGGTATCAGGTCCATTTACAATGGCTCCGGGCCAAAGAGTTAGGTTAGTCGCAGCCGCACTTGTCGCAAAGGATACTACTAATATTCTCTATGCTGCCAAAAAGGCAATAGATATATATAATAATGGTTTTCTTGCTCCGCAATCACCTGCTAAACCTTCTCTTACGGCTTGGGCAAGGGATAGAAAGGTTTATCTTTACTGGGATAACATTGCCGAAATCACGAGAGACAGATTTTACGATGTAACACATGGAGCTAACCCTGCTTATAGAGAATATGACTTTGAAGGGTACATGCTTTTAAGAAGTATTGACAAGGAAAAATGGGACACTCTTGGTATATGGGATGTTAAAGATGGGATAACAGTAGTTTATACAGACAGTCTATACGACCCTGAGATAGCCCAGTACGTGTACACAGACTCTCTTGTTATGGGAAATGACAATGGTCTTGTGCATTACTATGTTGACGAGGATACCACTTTGAAGGATGGAGTAGAATATTATTATCAACTCGTAGCCTATGATTTTAATTACGGTGATTATATGGTGGTGGGAGGAGATACTGTTGGAGTAAATGCATTTTCGCTTCCTACAAAGACATCGATAACAGTAACACCTCACGCCGATCCAGCAAACTTTGTTGCACCTGAGTTAAATACTAATGATTATATGTATACTAAAGGGTTTAAGTTCAACGGTGTATATGTGGTATCAAAAGACACCTCAGCCTTTAAGGCAGGAAAATACACACTTCATTTCACGTATAAAAGCGGTTTGGATAGTATAGATACACCTACAGACCCCAACTACCCGGTTATAACCACATTCGTGGTAGATGAAGGTGGAGATACTGTATATGGCCCCTCGCAATTTGGTTTTGCGGATATTTCTTCTGATCACACTCTCTGGTATGGCACATTGCCGGAGGATTTGTCCTTCAATGGAATTGTGATTGATAATCCAAGGCTTGAACTCCATGTCAATTTTGACTCAACATTCTACGATATACCTGCAGAGCTCTATGCTTCTTCAACCACAGATTCATCTGAATGGAGGATTACAAAGATATCTACAGACTGGATACCTAATGAAGATACAACCATGTGGAGTTCCAAAATTGCAGATAGAAGTGCGTTCTTCCCGTCAGTCTATCAAGTAACATGGGTTTATAATACTAACGGTGACTCTATCACACTTCAAGTTTACGATACAGTTAGAAAGGTCTATGTGCCATATAACTCAGAGATTACAAGAAAGAAATCTGCATATGGTTGGGCTTTTGTGCAGGGAGTCACAGGAAGCCCGAGATTTGGTGCAACCGAGTGGATACCTGTAAATGCGACAATAGGAATTACAGGAATCTATGGTATTAAACTACCCGGTTCCCAGACATTTGAACTAACGAGTTTTGGTGGAACAGCAAATGCACCCCAGAATGGAACAGTATGGACAATCGGCACACATACTACAAATTATACAGTCATGCCTACTGAAATAGATTCAATGGTTATAACAGTTTCGGAAACTGGTACAACCACGGATTATACGCTTGATAATATTACCGTGTTCCCCAATCCTTATTATGTGCTGACTCCAAGAGACCTTACAAAGCAGTTCAGGGTCGGAGGCATTCACTTTATGGGTTTGCCCAGTGAATGCACAATAAGGATATATACGCTTGCGGGTGATTTGATTAAAACCATACATGTAACACCTGAAGATGAAGGACATGTATCCTGGGAGTTACTAACAGATTATGGCACAAGACCTGCGAGCGGAATGTACATATATCATATTGAAACTCCCGATGGCAAAGAGAAAACAGGCAAAATTGCTTTGATATTCTAAGGAGGTAAGAAATGAAAAAACTTGCAATTTTAATACTTGTGGCAGTTGGGCTTGGTCAGGCTTTCCTTGACCAGCCCGACTTCTCAAAGGTTGGTATGTCAGGAGCACAGTTCTTGAAAATACCAACCAGTGCACGTGTTCTTGGCATGGGAGGAGCATTTACAGCCATAGCTAATGACTTCTCTACAATAAATGTGAACCCAGCTGGCATAGTTAATTTAAATAGAAACGGTTTTGCTGTGACGGAAGTTAGATGGATCGCAAACACAAATTATGCTTATGTGGGTATTGGAATACCTCAAGGGTATAATGCCTTTGCTGTCCAAATTGCAGCCTTAACGATGGGAAAAATTCGTAAGACCACGTATGAGGACCCTTATGGAGACTTATCAGGCACATTCTCAGCACACAGTGAAATGATTGGTCTCTCGTATGCCCGAAAAATGACGGATAAACTTAATGTAGGTGTCACTGCTAAACTCATACACGAGGCTATTTCAAATCTAAGTGCGTCTGGTTTCGCAATAGACCTTGGCACATACTATAATACTGGGTTCAAGAGTTTGCGTATAGGTATGACTGTGCATAATTACGGAACTGATATGCAATTTTACGGAGAGGATTTGAAAGTTCCTACTATTCCAACTGACTGGCAAGAAGCGTATGGATATCAGGGGAATCCTGTGCCATTGCTACTTGAGACGTCTCCATATTCCCTGCCACTTTATTTTAGTCTTGGTTTAGCGTATGATTTCATAGACATGCCCAAAAACAAACTTACCGGAGCACTTGATCTGATTCACCCTAATGATGGATTAGAGAAGGTACTCTTTGGATTAGAGTATCAGTATGACAAATACTTTGCACTCAGGGCCGGTTATAAATTAGATCCTGACAGGTTCTACGATAAGAAATCTGTACTTGAAAATCTGAGTGCTGGATTTGGTGTTAAGTTCCCGATGGGTGCGCAGGTACTTCATCTGGACTATGCCTTTCTTAACAACGGGCGTCTTGGCTTCAATCACTTCTTTACACTTTCCTATGGATTCTAATTACTTTTCGGGGGGCAGGGAGTACCTGTCCCCGCGGCTTAAAATATTGTGCTTGACATAACGAATAAATGAATGTATAATGAAATAAACCCAAAAGGAGGTTTGGTATGCTAAACTTAGTAGTAGCCGTACTCGTGGCCACCGTGCCCTTTGTAAACAGGGCAGGATATACAATAGACGGGAAATCTCCCGTAGTAGCTCATCACAATGTGAAACTCATACCGGACTCAAGTGTTGTTATTGGTGCTGAGCCAGATGGAGACGGTTGGAGAGTCATGGCTCCTCAGTATCAGAGGAACCTTCTTTGTATAGCACCTGACACACTTGCAGTTATCTGGGCACCATACAGTGGGGACACGACCGGGGAATTCTTCCTTGGTGCAAAGGTCTCGTATTCATTTGACGGTGGTGCAACATGGACAAATTATGACCTTGATGCAACGAACCTGCATCACAGATTGTACCCTTCAGCATACTTTGATAAGGGGACAAATACACCATGGTTTGCATGGATGGAAAATAGCAGTACAAACGGACTTCATATATATGTAGCATATGATGCTGCATTCCCATTTGGTGTATTCACAACAAGTGAAATCACATACAATACAGATAGTCTTTATCCATACCTTCCCAATATTGTGGCTGATGGTGACGATGTATCAGTCATAGCAATTGACCTTAGTGGAGGGCATATTGCATGGTGGAAATCAACAGACCATGGTGCAACATGGACAGAGGACTTCCAGACCCTTACAAACCTCTTTGGTAGTGACTATGACACACCGTTCCAGCTTTACCAAGATGGAAGACTCTTTGTAGTTGCAGCCAGTGCGAATGATAGTGTAATGAGATTTGCATACAGTGACGATTTTGGTAGCACATGGAACGGTCCATTTGACCTCGCTCTGCCCATTGACTCACAGTTCAGCAGTTATAGCTGGTGGGACAACTATGATGCCATTCTTGACAATGCTGGCAACCTTCACATAGTTGCCGGTCTTAACTTCAGTGTTATTTATCATGCAATGTACGACTTTAGCACTGGTGATTGGACAACACCCACCTTGATAGATGGTGACCCTCTTGCAGGTATAGATACGCTTAACTTCCATCCGCAGGCAATGACACCTTCAATGGCAATAGATAATAACGGTGACATTTACGCAGTTTATACCCTTTATGACACCCTCACAGTTAACGATACGCTCTATGCAAGTGGAGAAGCAAAGGTTGCCAAACTCAATGCTGATGGTTCGTGGACCATTCTTGGTTACCTCGATGGCAGTTTCGATGCCGCAGATTTGAACTCTTTTGTCTGGGGTGAAACATCTTACCATATAATCAACAATGGTGACAACCTTGTTATACCTTATGTCTGGGTTGACGATGCTGCAGGTGACAATACTTTCTACTTCTATGGAAGTAAAGCTCTTGCCAAAGTCAAAGAAAGCAGAAATGCATTCACGCCATTCGTGGTGAGACCCAGCATAGTGAATGGCAATGGTGTCATTCAGTTTGCCACAGTTAAGAGTGGTAATGTGAGCATAGATATTTACTCCCAGGACGGAAGGCTTGTTAAGAATGTGTTCAACGGAACTGTCAATGCTGGCGAACACAGAGTAAGATTCAATACAAGCAATCTTCCCAATGGAGTTTACTTCGTAAACTTTAAAGATTCAAGAGGTTCATTCTCTCACAAGATTATTGTGAGATAGTCTCTAATACGATAGCGACAACGATCCAGTTAATGTGGGGGGCATAAAGCCTCCCACTTTTTTTATCAATACTTGATTGTTTCCATCTCATATTGTAAACTTTTGATTAAAAAGGAGGAGCATGATATGTGGCTACTTGTATTGTATTTCTTGATACCTTCTCAGAAATTTCCTGGAAGGCTGATAGTGAGAACAGAGCCTGGCAAGGTGCATGAAGCAGAGACTTATCTCAAGGATAACTTTAAGGTTCTTTCAATGAGGCCTCTTTTCAAGGTTACCAATAAAACCCATATGGACCTTTACAATAAGTATAGGTTGGGGGACTACATAGTTGTTGATTTTTCGGATAAGGATAACATAAATAACATAAAAAACTCACTTCTTGCTAATGAACTGTTTGAGACAGCGGAATTTGATTACAGAATTATCCCCATGTACATGCCTAACGACCCGAGTGTGACTCTGCAATGGGCTTTCTTCAAAATAGGAGCAACAGGAGCATGGGAAATCAGTAAAGGAGATAAGAGTGTTAAAATAGTAATTGATGATACGGGGGTTGACTGGAAGCACGAAGACTTACTTGGTAATTTGTGGCAAAACCTTGGGGAGGACGCAGATGGAGATGGACATGTTCTGGAGTTTATAAACGGCGAGTGGCAATTTGACCCAGGAGATATCAATGGCGCTGATGATGATGGGGATGGGTATGTTGATGATTTCATTGGGTGGAACTTCTTGAACAACAGCAATGATCCTGAGCCAGATACCACACAGGATGGTTATTACCATGGTACGCACGTAGCCGGTATATGTGGAGCTGTAACTGATAACGGTATAGGTGTTGCTTCTGCTGCTTTTAATGTGTCTCTCGTTGCTTCCAGGTCGTACTGGATATCGAATTCAGCAGATGCTCTTCAGTGGGCTGCCGACATGGGGTTTGATGTTTTTAATATGAGCTGGGGTACAACTGCCGATTTAAGTTATCTAAGAAATGCCATAAATTATGCACATGATGCAGGCGTGCTATTGGTCGCTGCGGCTGGTAACGATGCATCAAGTGATTCATCGCAGAATTATCCCGCAAGTTATAGCAATGTAATTGCAGTAGCAGCTACCAATAGAAATGATCAACATTCTTATTATACCAATTTTGGTACATGGGTTGATATAGCGGCACCTGGTGGTGACTATTATGTAGATCCGATGATTCTGTCCACGATGCCCAATAATTCTTATGATTACTTACAGGGCACGTCAATGGCATCACCAATGGTTGCATCCGTAGCTGCGCTTGTAAAGGCAGCCAATCCATTCCTCTCTAATGACAATATCAGAGATATTTTATTGAATACAGCAGATTCAATAAATGATACGTTGTTCTTGCAGGGTCAACTTGGTGCAGGCAGAGTGAATGCTTACAGAGCTGTTTTAGAGGCATCGAAGATTATAAAAGGTTTTGTGATAGTAGATAGCATTGATATAGTCCCTTCCCGTCCTCTTGCAGGGGATACCGTGTATATTAATATAACGGTTCTTGATTCTGCAGGGTGGCAACCGGTTTCTGATTTAATTGTTCATCTTACGTCTTCAGATAGCGAATTGGTTCTTTTGAATCCATCTGTAAATGTAGGTAATCTAAACGCAGGTAGTACTTCTACAGTTACTTTTACAGGCATATTATCCACTAACTATATTCCTAAACGAGTTGATTTTACCGTTTCGTATACAGCCTCAAGTTTCATTGTAGATAGAAGTGATACTTTTTCAAGAGTATTTGGACATCCATATATTGTCGTGGTGGATGATGCCAATAATGGAGGGCAATACCTCTCTTACTACACGTCCTCACTGGATTCAATCGGTTTTGTTTATGATGTTAAAGATGTAGCGGCAGATGGTGTACCTGGAGTAAGTGGTGCATGGGGACTAAACTCTTACAGTGTGGTTATCTGGTTTACCGGTGACGAAACAAGTCCACTTACTCAGGAAGAGATTGACACGATAGAAACAATAATCAATAGTGGCACGAATGTTTTTATTACAAGTCAGAATCTCGCGGAATCTTTAAGTGGTACTACTTTTCTGAATGATTATCTCGGAGCAGAATTTGACCAGTCAGGTGCAAGTGATATATTTTTAAAAGGTGCTGATGGAGACCCTATAGGCGATAGTATATCACTTGTTGTGGCAGGTGCAGGAGGAGCCCAAAACGCGACTTCAAAAGATGTAATTCATGCAGTTGGAACAGGGGTAGAATTTATTGGATATGGAACTGATGGCTCGAATGGAGGTGCAGGTGTCAGAAACGAAAAAGGATCTGCCAGGATAGTATTTATATCTTTCCCGTTTGAAGCTATAAATGGACAGGTATCCGGACAGAATTCAAAAGTCGAGTTCTTGAGCAGAATTCTATCATGGATGGGGCTCACGAAAATAAACGAGAGAGTGCCGCGAAGTGTTAAATTTGAGAGAAACACATTTATTGTGAAAGGCGGTAAAGCGTTAAACCTGAATAAATACTTTAAAAATGTCCGTGAATACAATGTGTATTCCATATCAGGGCAGAAGGTATTATCCGGTAAGGACGGAATTGTGAATACACATACACTGAGAAATGGTCTCTATATAATAAAGTTATCACCCAATAAGAAGAAAGTTAAACTTCTGAAGGTAGAATAAACAAAAAGCGGGGTTAAAACCCCGCTTTTTGTTTTAATCTTTTTGGTTGCTTAGTGTATAGCTATAAACTTATGTTTGGCTAAAATTGACTTTCCACTTATTACCACAAAATATATTCCGTTAGGCAAATTTGTTTGATTAAATTTTGCCAGGTATTGACCAGGGGACTTGACTCCCAGGGATTTTTCTTTTAATATCCGCCCGGTCATATCGAATATTTTAAGGTACACCTTCTCGGGTCTACTTACAGTATAAAGAATTGTGTTTGTGTTATAAGAATCATGTATTTTGTGTTGGTTATTTGTTGCCGTATTTCGTGGATCAATAGGAATTCTTATAGTATAGTCTCCTTTCCTGGGGTCTGTAGGAGTAGGAGAATATAAGAAATCTCGTACTACCATTTCTAGAGTATCAGGTCCTTGCCATGATTCTGGATCAGGAACAGAAGATGTGTGCCTTACCCACCACAGTAAGAATTCAGCGTATAAATTTGCATCTGGTTTGAAGTGATCTTGGAAAGTATCACCTGATATTACTACCGAATGCTCGATATGATGTATATATTTAAAAACACTGTTTTCCCATATTACCTGTCTTTCAACGCTGAAAATTGCAGAGTCCTCAAAGATAGAAAGCCATGCAGTGGTCAGACCATTGCCACGATTTTCCATGTCGGAAAAATCCCAATTGTAAGTATTGTGAAAGGTCCATGCTCGTAGTGTATAGGTAGTGTCGTAATTACCATAAGAGTGTTGTTCTGTAACTATGCTGTCTTTATAAAAATTAAAATGTCCAAATGTATCGGTTATGGCTCCATAAATTTCTGGGATATCGTATTCGTAGGTTGGTTGTATTGTATATATTATTGTATCGGTCGGGAAACCTATACCCTTTCCCGTAGGCGGAGGCACTTCTGTATAAATAGTATCGTAATATTTATTAGGACGAAGTGTATATAATACGGGACCTCCTGTAGCATCTGTTGAATAAGAAATTATAGAATCTCCATGTGTGGTGAAGTTGGGAATAGTAAAAACGAATTTGAAAGTCCCTATTTTTCCTATAGCACTTGCAGATCTAAAACCTCCTGCATGGTATTCTGCCGAGTTATGGGGTAGAAGTTTTCTATAAGCTTTTACATGTACGAAATCAGAATCGTCTACAAAAACAAGTGTAGGATCGAAATAGTTATTGCTGTAACTATCATGTCCGCTCCATTTATACCATCCATAATCTCTCCATGTGAAAAATGAATTATCTTTGGTGCTATCAAGAGGTAGGTTAGGAACTTTTCCATACAGCGTAGATATCATCCCCCCCATGAGTAGGAGGAGCAGTACATATTTATGAGACATTATACACCTCCTTTTGATTAATACACATCTTGTATACAGTCAAACAATAACCAGAAGATAAATGTATTGGATAATAGGGATAAGCAAACCCCATCCTCATACTTATTTTATTATAATAACTTTTCCTCTTGCCCATATCTTATTCTGTTTATCTGTAACGTTATAGTAAAATATTCCTGATGGGAGTTGATTTTTGTTGAGTAAAATCTCATTGTTTTCATACTGTTGTATTGATAACCTTCGTATAAGTCTTCCATTTAAATCATATAGAGAAATCATGCCATCGTGCGGAAGGTTGGGTAACTTCAGAATAACTTTGTTATTATTGGTTATTCCAAACAAATCCATGGTTTTGGTAGAGGGTAGAGTCTGATAGGATGTATTGAAAGTTATTGTGTAATACTCACCTGTAATAGGTAAGGTTGAGACATTGCCATCTGGCACATACGTCTTTATATACCATACGCTACCATTAGGTGGAGGAGGGGCAGTTCCACCGAAGTCTGTGAGTTCCATAGGTTTTGATCCTGGCAATTTTATGGCGTATATTCCTGTTATATTTGCACTGGTATTTGCAGATATCCATTCTGTGGCTCCGAATCGTGGAGAGCCATTCACTCCCTGTATAAAGGCCCATCCATAAGGAGAATTGACTCTTGTAATCTCAGGATTATAAGGTACGTAGACTTTTCTTATAGTATCGTATACTTGAAGTGTTATAGAATCACCCGATGAATTATAAACCCATTCAATTTTGTATACTGCCGGAGTGACAAATCCAGCCGGGTTTGAAACAATTGAGTTCCAATATGTAGTATCTTCGTTAGGACTCCACTCAGTACTAACTCTTGTAATTTTCCACGTGGATGAATCAGAAGTTGTGAATGCATAAAGTTCTCTTGGAATACTATAATATGATTGGTTTAAATTTATATTCCATACAAGGTGTGGATCCAAAAATGACCAGCCGTTTATATCTATTGAAAGGTCAGCAGTGTAGGTATATGAACCTGATGCAGCATTAGATGATTGTAATGTCCAAATTATTGAGGTATCCGGGACGGTATAGAGAATGTCATTGTTTTTATTCAGTATTTTCATCGATATGAGTGGAAATGCAGGAGATAATGAGGAGAATGTACTATCTGAGACTCCTTTATAATAAAATACGAGTTTAAATGTATCCAGTGTTATTGAAGTATCCGGTGAAAAGGCCATAACGCCATTAAAATTAAATATATTTTCTAAGCCGTGTTTTTCAATATTTGGTTCACATTTAGCCTGTCCTTGGTTGCCGACTACAACCACTGAAGCTAAAGAGGGTTTACCTTGTAAGGTGAAAACGCTAATACCTACCGTATCACTATCAACCACCTGATAGTTCCCGTAATTGAAATCAAAAGGAATTAGTTTGTAATGATATACAATCCCTGGCTCAAGGTCTGTACTGTCAATGTAATAGTGTTTAATCCCGCTATCGTGGCCAAGGACAATGGAATCGGTATACACCCACCAGTTTAAATATGGGTCATACAGACTGTCTGTATAAATTGTCGTAACTCCGTCCTTAAGATCATAAATTGCCAGAGTATCCCATTTTATCATGTCAATACTCTTAAGAAGCATGTATCCCTCAAAGTCATGTAACCTGTATGCAGGATTGGTGTTGTGCACTACATAGTAAAAGCTATCGACTGATAATTCAGATGTATTGTCCCACCATAGGTAAACTTTGTTATCTCTTGAATTCACATACAGTGGTGATGGCTCTGGACTCTGTGGAACGGCTGTGAAGTTGTTTTTGTACACAAGTAAGGCTTTTCTCGCCTGTTCCAGTATATCCATGGTATCTCTTCCTATAACTATTGCAGAAACCAATCTCACCTTTTCATTGGGAGCCATTGTAAATGGTCCTGATACCTGAATAAATCTCTTATCACCCGGTCCAAATATATCATCCATATATGGATTGTAAGCACCACCTGCTTCTGGTGGGTCAAAACCAGCCATCAGGGAGTACCTCGCTGGGTCGTTTGTAGGGTCTATGCTAACGGTAAATATTTTAAAAGCGGTCATGCCAAGAGGTTGTCCTGGTAATACTGTGTCTGGACCTACAGTTGTACCTATAGTGTCCCATACAACTACAGTGTCTGTAGCCAGTGGTGATTCTAAAAATACACAACCTATCACACCTGGCGTACCATTCCCGTCCATTCCTATCCAACCAGCTTCAGGTGTGATCTGATACTGATAGGCAAGATTGAGTTGGATAGGTCCCAGTGTATCATCTGGAAAATCGTATGAGCGTATAAATCCAACAAGGTCATTTGCATTTGAGCCTGATTCATTCCCTATGTCATTATCATAGGTAATTCCGGCATATACGTTATACAGAGTATCACCACTTATATTCTCAATTTCGTAAATGTTAAATACCGTGTTATCTAAACCGGGGACATCCCACTGATAAGTTTGTTCTACCACATATAATCCAAGCGGTTTAGAATCCGATTCCTGATGCGCAGGGTCGATGTCCAAAAATGCTTCGTATGAATCCATATCAGAAACCACGCTATCCTCTCCTGTGACGGTCTTGAGCGGCCATTCATAACCCTCATTTGTCGTTATGCCATAAATATGCACCCTATCATAGGGGTCACTCAGTGCAGCATTATAATTGTACAGGTCGTTTGGATCGGCTATATGAGCGGGAACACCTTCCGATTCTCCGGAATTGGGATTGTAAAACCAGGTAACCACAGTGTCTCCATCTTTGGTGATTGCCCCTATCCATGGACCTGCTCCAAATATGTATGTTTCAAGCCTTCTATTGGATGGCCACCATGCACCGGCATTACCCTGAGGCGAGTGTCCAAATACGCCATAGTTTGAAATGTACATGTTTAGCTCATTGCCGTTTATAAGATTTATGTCCATAATTTTAGTTTCATGATGAGGACTTGTCTTTGTCCTCCCATAAAGATGACGGGAGCCTGTTATAAGTAACAATATGCCTAGGACGAGGTATGATTTTATACGTAATCTATAAGTTCTTCTCATTTCCATGCCTCCCCTTTTCTAAAGTTGTTATAATTGTTATAGCCGAACATTGGCCAGCCCTCAAATGTCGGAATGAGATTGGGATTAAATAGATACAACATGGTACCTTCTTCCGTTACGACATAAATTTTTCCCTCTCTGGTAAGGGCTACGGGCGCTTTTATAACACTATTTAATTGTAATTTTTGAGATAGACTTCCATTCTGTGAGAATACCAGAATTTCACCTAACCCATCACCCACTATTAACTTTTTTTCACCAGTAATTACTGGTGTTGATAATACCATTGTGGGTAGCATTGCTTTCCATTTTTCAGAGCCATCAGAATTAAAAGAATATACATAAGAAATTGCTTCTTTAGTACCGGATTTTATTACATCGAGAAAAGAAGAGATTTTCTGCGAGAATTCCGTTGAGATAACGTACACTGTTCCATCATTCCCTATTACAGGGGATGCGTGAATAATTCCATGTAATTGTGTTTGCCATAATATATTTCCTGCTGTGTCTATCGAAAATATCTCACCACCGTATGTTCCTACGTACACATTATCATGGGAATCTAAAGCCAGAGAAGCGATTATAGGAGAGTTTATGTCTTTTTTCAAAATTAAGTTACCGGAAGTTGAAATTAGGTACAGTGTTCCATTGTCTGTTCCTATCCATATATATCCAGAAGAAGTTATTACGGGAGTTGAGAAAATTTCTCCGTCCAATTTGTATTTCCATATTAAGTTTCCATTTGTGTCAAGGGCGTAAATGGTTGAATCAGCGGAACCAAAATATATTCGTCCATCTTCAGAAATTGCGCCGGATGTGTATATAGGACCGTTTGTAGGGTATTTCCATCTTACCTGACCGCTTTGATCCAGGGAGTAAAAAGTCCCGTCTAAAGATCCAAAATAAATGTTATTGTTGGAGTCTATAGAAGGAGCGGAATAGATGCTGCCATTTGTTTTGAATGTCCATATAGTATTTCCATTACTATCTATGGCATATACATAAGAATCGTCGGAGCCAGCGTAGATATTTCCTGTGTTATCTATAGCTACCGCGGAGAAAAATGCTCTTCCTATTCTTTTTCTCCAGATTAGGTCTATATCATCCTTAAATATTGACACATGTACTTCTTCCGAAAATATATCGTCGTTTTTTATAGAAAGTTTTGCCTGAATAGTGTGTGTAGTACCGTTTTGCAGTGTGTCTATATTCCACTCATATGTAATATAGGGTGCGCTACTTGTAGATACAGTAGTACTGTCTATTAATATGCTTAGTTGTCCGTCAGAGTATTCTCCATATGCCGAGGCTACTATCTCTGTTGTGCCATTTATATGCGCACTATCTTTAGGGGCGAGTATTTTAACCTCGATTTGTTCCTGAGGTTCTTTCTTACAATGAATTCCGGAAAGTAAAATTATAAGGATGGCTACTGTAAAGGAGATACCTTTTAATTTTGACATTAACACCTCCTTTTTGAGAAGTTATTATATACCTGAATATTTATTTTGTCAAGTATTCGCTATTCCTCAAAAATAATTGCACCGAAGGGTATGATGTTTCCTCAATAAAAGCCAACCAGAAAAGGTATAAAAAAACCACCAGGAAAGAGAAGACACTTATATTAAATGACCTTCAAGAACTAACAGGTTATT
>JALVYB010000077.1 GCA_027038175.1 Caldifarciminota bacterium
GAAAGAGATAAAATCGTTGAAGAGAGCACTCCCCTTTTGCCGGAGGACAAGCCCCGTTATTTAATGGGAGTGGGTTATCCTGAGGATATAATTGACAGCGTAATAAGGGGAGTTGATATGTTTGACTGTGTGCTGCCGACAAGAAACGCAAGAACAGGTACCGTATTCACACATTATGGAAAATTAGTTGTTAAAAACGGGGCATATAAAAAGGACAAAAGACCTCTTGACCCTGACTGTGATTGCTATGTTTGTAAAAACTTTACCCGTGCCTATATAAGGCATCTTTTCAATGCAGGAGAAATATTAGGACCCCGCCTTACAACCTATCACTCCATTTACTTTTACACAAAACTTATGGAAGAGATAAGACACGCCATAAGAGGCGACTATCTCCTTGATTTTAGAAAAGAGTTTTTGGAGAAATATACAGGAGACGAATAACCACCAATATTTTTTATTTCAGTTACATCCCGATATAACTCTCTTATCTAATGGATATACTCACTCTAACGCAATTTAATTTACACTGCCTGGGAATGTAAAAACACCATTTTTAAGGAAACTACGAAAAATTCCTCATAGTAAGGCTGCAACGGTCAACAAAGGACAAATTCTTTGCTAAAACAAAAGAGTTTCCATTCCTCATAGTAAGGCTGCAACGATTGGAGAGGAGCTTATGATTATTATATTGAAAAGTTTCCATTCCTCATAGTAAGGCTGCAACGCAAATTTCAAGGGAGACTAAAGAACCAATAATTGAAGAGTTTCCATTCCTCATAGTAAGGCTGCAACTCTATTAGATAACATCAACATCCAAGAGATAGAAAAAGTTTCCATTCCTCATAGTAAGGCTGCAACCCATTTATGTTATTCTAAATCAACATTATTGACCAAAAGGTCATAATGAAGGCTACGATGAAAATTTTAACCCCTGAAATGTGAATTGTCAAGTATAGAGTCCAAGTTATTGATTTTCATCGTGTCACAAATCCCCCGGGTTTTTGGGTGTCTGTTGGGTTTGTGCAAATTGAAATGAGAATAATTCTTGTTATAGGTTAATTGCCTTACAGTATATGCGCTGATTTCCCGGATTGTCTCACTTTCCCGTTGATTCTAAACTCCTTAAAGTAGTGTTTTGTTGGTTTTAACAGGTAAAAATTACCTCACATGACGGGCCAGCATCATTATCACACCAAGCATACTTGGTAAACATAATCCCACAAGAATTGCAATGTCAAGTGCAGTAATTCTACCTGTGACAATGAACTTAAAGATTGCACCAAGTAGTATGAATACCAGACATCCTCCCAATGCTCCACCAATCGAGTGAAAATGGTGCATTATATTACCTCCATTTTAACCTTTATTTATCTTTTTAGTTCACTGAATCGTGCAGGCACTTCTAAATTAATTTCTGTGCAAGCCCTTTCTTTCATTAAAAATTATGCAATAATGCCTGCGAACATTCAATGTGCGTATGCGACAATTTGACAGTTTGAGGGTCTGTCCCCATAATAGAATTTATAGGAGAAAGGAGGTAAAAATGATTTTAGGAATTCTTCTTTTTACCGCAATGCTTGTGCCAAAAACCGTTGAACTGTATTACAATGGAGCAGTAATAGATTACACGACTCGTGTATCTTTGAAGAGTGGCTACAATGAAGTTTATCTTTCCAGTGTCCCAGAGGGAGCCACTGTGATTTCTGTGAAAGGCAACAGAGATATAGTTATTACGGGCTTTAACCTGGCCGACAGCACGCCCTATGTGCCTCAAAACATCAAAAAACTGCAATCGGTTTATGATTCTCTTAAAGAGGTTTACGAAATACTGTCCTGGGCACAGGGCATGGTACGTGGTGAAAAAGAGATGTTAAGAAGGCTGATTTCCTCAGGATACGTTGATTCTGCACTTTTTAATGGGAAAAATTTGTCCTCTTTTATTGATACTGTGAAGAGAAAGAGTCTGCAACTTGTGAAGGAAGAGAAGAGGCTTGAGAGAAGATTAAAAGCAATATCCAACAGATTGCAGGCACTTGAAGACACAATCAGAATTTATAAAACATCTACTCTGAGAATTGATGCATTAGCAAGAACCGGTGGGGCATATAGATTGGGCGTGAGGCTATTCACTCCCCATATAACATATATCCCCGTGTATTCACTAAACGCTCTACCGGACAAAAACCTGGTCATTTTAAATAGCACTGCCAGAATACGAAATAACCTGGATATAACGCTTAAAAATGTACATATTAACCTGCTTATGCAGAATTTTTCTTATGGAGGGATAGTGAATATTGAGCCTCAAAAGTATTACTATGATAAACCCGCTACTCCCATGGTGGTATCGTATGAGATGGAACTTGCTGCACCAAGTAAAAGGTCTAATGAGGCAAGTATTAAACTACCACCAAAACCCGATATTAAATCCTACATAACCGGTAAGAAGTTTTCCCTTCCTTTGAAATATACGCTTAAATCCAAATCAGTGCAGAGCCTTACAATTTACAAAGATACCCTTAAAGCCACATTCGTAAGAAAGGCTTATCCAAGAATGTATGATGGAGCATGGCTCTATGCCACAATTAAAAACGGGAAATATCCGGTGTATTTGAGAAATGTAAAGATGTCTATAGACGGAGTTTATCAGGGCACATGGTCAAGCAGCGTGCGTGGTCTCGTACAGGAAAATGATACCTTCAGCGCGAATTTTGGAAAAGACCTCGGGATAGAAGTAAAGCGTGAAACGGTTCAGGACTTTGAAAAGAGCACGTGGACAGGAAATAAGGTGAAGAAATACGAATTTAAGATAACCGTTAGAAACAACCACATGAGAAAAGCACATCTTATTCTCTATGATAACATCCCGCTCTTTCACTCAGATAAATACAAACTAAACAAAGTACAAATTTCACCAGAAGGTTATAATCTCGATGAAAAAACCGGTGTTATAAAGTGGGATAGAGAAATCCCGCCGAAGAAAGTGGAGATGTTTAAGATATATTATGAGGTGAAGGAGAGGGAGTGAAATGTCTAAATATAGAAGAAGGAGGTTGTAAATGTCACTTACCAGGGAACAACAACTAAGAATAAAAGGATACTTAGAGAAATTTGTTGCGAGGAAAGAGTTTGTAGAAGAACTTTCCTCCCGGGAGAGAAGGAGAGAATTTGTTGTTAATTTACTTTCCAAAGATAAATTGAAGTCCTTAACTGAATTTGAATTTGGAGAGCTTGTTTCCAAATTATGGGCATCTTCACTTTGGGGGAACAAAGATTATCTTGTTCAGAAAATAATAGACGCTAACGGTATCGAAAAAATTGCCAATGAACTGGAGAATTTGCTATACGGAGAAAAGGAATTTGCTAAAAGATTTGATAGATTTCTGAAAGTAATTAAAGGGCTTGGTCCAGCTACTGTAACTGAAATCCTTTGCTTATTCGACCCACAACGCTATGGTATATGGAATGATAAAGCCCGAAAGGCTTTAAAGATTTTAAATTTTGGTTCCTTACCACTAACAAAATATAAAATTTCCGGCAAAGAATACGAACGAATAAACTCAGTATTTAGAGAGATAGCAGGACTCCTTATCCGGGGTGGCATCAAAAACGCTGATTTATTGGCTGTAGATTATTTTCTCTATGAAATATGGTTTGAGGAAACGAAAAAAGGAACTACATCTGAGGATGTCATGGAGGAGAAGGAATTTGACCACGATGAAATTAAAGAGTTTGTAAGAGATATAGGTAACTGGTTGGGGTTCGAGGTAGATGTAGAAAAACAAATTGCCCCAGGAGCTCGTGTGGATTGTATATGGATGGCTAAAATAGCAAATTTAGGGGCAGTTACATATGTGTTTGAGGTTCATAAAAATGGCTCAATAGACAGCTTAATACTCAATTTACAGAAGGCTCTGAATAATCCTACTGTGCAAAAAATTATTGCTGTGTCTGACTCGAAAAGGATTGAAAAAATAAAGAATGAAGTCAGGGGCCTACCAGAAAATTTTAGAAAAGTTTTAACCTTCTGGGAAGTAAGTGATGTGATAAAGACTCATGAACGTTTAGCGGAAGTTATCAAAAGCATTAGTGAATTAGAGTTGGTTAAAAGCAAATTTGAGGACCTGATGTTTTGAATTTTAATTTGTTTTTATAACCTTTTTTCTGATGATTTCTCTGCCATTGACCCGTATGAGAAGTACATAAACACCTTTTTCCAATTCACCTCCAATACTTATTCTCCTACCCCCAGCATATTCTCCTGAAAAAACCTCTCTACCGTTAATGTCAAAGATAGAGATTGTGTATTTTGCCTCTGTATTTGATAAGTTCAGAGTTAAAGCATTGTGGAATATCTGGGGCACAAAGACTCCTGGCTCTTTATTCTTACGATGGATATTTTCCTTTACAATATCTGAGTTTGCTATGACGCTCACCACTACTTGTGGCCCAAATACCCTGCCTTTTCGTTCAAACTCAAAGGTATCCACTATTTCAGTATCTCCTAAAACAATTGGTGCTTTGAGCATAGCATTTATGTAAAAAGTCTGGTTGGGAATGCCATAATATCCGTTTATGGTGCATCTCTGAGAATCAATCCATGTTTCAGGGTTGTAAAATACTCCTTTCCTGCTCTTTAGATATACAAAGTTATCAAAGGGAGCAAAACCGTTGTTTAAAACCTCAAGTGTAATACTAAATGTATCTCCTGAATTTATCTGTGCAGGATATGATGTGTTTATTACATCGCAGTTGTACGAATTGGAATCCTCGGGCGCGGGGAGTAAATTCGCATAATAAAGGCTAATCCATCCCCGTGTATGACCCGAAATGTCCGGAAGGTAAATTCTCGCCCAGTTATCAGAAAAACTATCTGCCACAAAAACCTGCCCCTGTGTTACCTCTGTTATGATGTTGTAAGAAGTTCCCGGTCCCTCCCTGACATTGAGAAGACTGGCATTAACAACGAGCGTCATATCACCTGTAGAGCCCTTTAAAAATTGATGAATTATTCCGTCTCCTCCATAGCACCAGGCATAATAATAGCCCTCTCCTGAGGGATAGTATATCTTGTACCAGTTCCCGATATAGTCAAATGCCACAAACTTCTCACCTCTTTGAGCCGTGGTTATCAAAGAATAATCTGTTCCAGGCCCTTCTCTTATGTTAAGATAGTCTGTGTTTACCAGAGCCACCCAGTGCTCTTTTGGAGGCTCTATAGAGAAGTTCTTCCTTATAACACTCCATATATGGCTATATGCCCCATCATAACCAAGTGCCCAGCATCCTGCACCGAGAAGACCTGAGTCATTCACCATTGAAAATTTCAAATCCAGTGACGCTGAATCATCATACCAGCATTGATGCCATACGCCAGAAGAGGAATAAGCATACCATGGAGTGAGTGAATAACTGTCCCACCGCCTTCCGTAAGATAGGGCATTTGCGTAAGCATATCTGTATATAACCGCACTACCATAACCGGTTGTGCTGCTACCTATATTACCCGACTCTGTAGGCCAGTCATAGCCATAGTATGGGACACCAATAATTATTTTCTGAGGGTCTGCCCCATAGGCTTTGTAACTGCCTATTGTCTTTGCTACGCTGTAAGTTCCCCAGAATGAAGATGGAACAGTAGGGGATACGGGTCCTGCAACGCTTGACCCCCCATAATGGAAATCATATGCCATTACAAAAAGGCCATCCGAATGGGATGAAAGATAAGCGTAATCATATCCGGGATACCACTCTGGAACAGCGGGCATGGCAATATATAGTTCTTTGCGCCCCTCGGGATGATTCCATAGTTCATAAGCAAGGTTATTTATAAATTTGCTGAAACTATCTCTCACACTGGATGTCACAAATTCAAAATCTATGTTAACTCCATCAACCCCATAATTTGTAACAAAGTTTTTTATGGCATTAATGGCATTTGAACGGGCAGAAGGGCTGTTTAAAAACGTTGAGACATTGGATGTTCCAAAGATAGTAAAGGTCATATCTACCTTTACCCCTCTTGGATGAGCATAATCCCTTATCTTATAAAATCTGTCAGCATTGGGAATACTATTAATGTCTCCTGTACCTGGAGTTATACCAATGCTAAAATATGCAATACGAGAAAGAAGGTCCATCTGGAAATACTGGTATTCAAGGGTGTCGACCCAGTAGGGCAGGTAACCGTAGTATAGTTTCTTTAAACCTTTTTCTCTAACCTCCAGTGGGGTATAGGAAGTTTTCATGGTTGTAACAGGAGTCCATTTCGCTTCTCTCAGATGCCTCTCGTACTCTACCTGATGAATGGATTTATGACTCATAAGTTGAATAAAAAGAGCCAGAGCACCTATCATTGTATTTTCTCAGGTTTATGCAAAGCAAGAATGAAAAATAGAATAATTCCCCCAAGCAAAATCGCACCGGTTATGGCAATGAGTTTTAACAGGGTTTCTTTTCTTTCATGCTCTGTTTCATTCCTTTGATGCCCGTTTTTATTGTTAATAGTTTCTTTGACTTGAGTGTCTATTTTAACAGACTCTGCATATATCTCGGATTGATATTGGTGGATGGATTTGAAATTCGAGTCTGGTTTAGTTATTCTGGTCGATGCGTTCTGTGCGTATGTTTTAGCACACAAGAAAAATAAAAACAGGGCATAAAGGGATAAAAACCTTTTCATTACATATTCAATTATAATACAGAGAAAAAGAGCGGACAAGCGGAGCATAATTTTCTTGTACTTGTATAGGCATCTATGTCGTGTTAAAATAGTAACATGTGTATAAATGTACCTCTCTTTTTGTGTGTTTTTGTGCTTATTTTCTTTATTCTTGAGTTTGTTATCTATCTTCTCTATACACGCCGGGCATCTCGTGGCTCAAAAGTTTCAGATTATATTATTTTCGGTATGCTTGCTCTTATTACAGGTTTAGCCATTTTTCTGAAAGAAAATATGGTGTTACTACTCCTTTTTCCATGGTTCGCTACCGGAACAACTCAGATTGTATTTGATGTTATTAGTCCCACGAGAATTTTTGAAAATAAGAATAATAAAGGAGAAGACGGATATAGACTTAACACTCTATGGTTTGGCATTAAATTAGGGCTTTATCTCATTATATTCTTTTTGATTGTAAAAAATTATCGTGCGGGTTATATTGCGATTATGATTGACTACTTTATAAGCTATGTTTTTATGCCCTATATCCTACGGGACAGCATGAATAAAATAGAGTACAATACTGAGTCCGTATTTTTAGCACATCTGCTTATTTTTGTATGGGTGCTCGTTTTTGCGGTAATAATGGCCTATACTCTTGAATATCCAGGATTTTAACCTTATAAATCTCTACATTACCGGAGGTTATGGATGAAAGACCTTGCATTGTATTTTATGGATGTTGCAAAAGGGATGGACATAGAGTATGCGGACATCAGGGTGGCGCACTACAGAGAGCAGAGTATTTATCTTCAGGACCTGTCCCCTAAAAGTATAGTGGATGAGGAGTCTGTGGGATTCGGTATCAGGGTACTGTACGAGGGTGCATGGGGATTTGCATCTTCAACCGAGCTTTCAAAAGAGGAAATAGATAGGGTTCTCAAAAGGGCTTACGAGATTGCCCGGGCTTCATCCATTGCACGTGGTAATTTTAGAGTTCGCCTTGCAGAGGAGCCTGTCCATATAGCTAAATTTGAGACCCCTGTTGAGAAAGACCCCTTTGAGGTGCCACTTCATGATAAGATTGACCTTCTGTACAGGGTTAATGATGCCATGTTGAAGGTAAAAGGTGTCGTGAAAACCCACTCGAGTATGGAGTTAAGAAAAAGGCACCAGTTTTTTGCTTCAACAGAAGGCTCTCTTATAGAAACTGTTATTTATACCACCAATGCAGGCTATACTGCTTTTGCCTCTGGCAACAATGATTCCCAGCAAAGGAGTTTTCAGGATTATCCTCTTAACAAAGGTTATGAGCATATAGAATCACTGGGGCTTTTAGAAAATGCGGAGCGTATTGCAAATGAGGCTGTTATGAAACTTTATGCTGATGAGCCAGATGAGGGCATTATGGACCTTGTGCTTGACCCATCCCATCTTTCACTCACAATTCATGAATCAGTTGGTCATCCCACGGAACTTGACAGAGTTCTTGGATACGAAGCCAATTTTGCAGGCAGGAGTTTCGCCACACCGGAAAAACTCGGAAAATTCAGGTATGGTTCGGAACTTGTTAATTTTATTGCTGATAACACCCTGTCTTCAGGACTTGCAACAACAGGGTTTGATGATGAGGGGGTGGAGTGTCAGAAGTGGCACATTATAAAGGATGGTATTCTTGTGGATTACAGTTCAACGAGAGAGGTGGCACCTCTGATAGGACAGAAAAGGTCTCGTGGCTCTGCACGGGCGGATTCTTTCTCTTCATTCCCCATTAACAGAATTCCCAATTTAAGCCTCATGCCATCAAAAGATCCTATGACTCCACAGGAGTTGATTGCAGGTGTTGATAAGGGTATTTACATAGAAGGTCGGGGGAGTTTTTCCATTGACCAGATGAGGCTCAATTTTCAGTTTGGAGGAGACCTCTTCTATGAAATCAAAAACGGGAAGAAAGTAAGAATGCTTAAAAATGTAATTTATCAATCCACCACACCAGAGTTCTGGAATTCACTTGATGGGCTCTCTGATGAAAGATTCTGGGAGCCGCGGGGATTTTTAACCTGTGGAAAGGGAGAACCAATACAGTCAGCGCAGATGACAAATGGAGCGCCTTACGCACGGTTCAGAAACATTAAAGTCGGGAGGGGTAGAAGATGAAATGGGATTTTAGAAAAATCAGTGATGAGGTTTTAAAAAGGTCAAAGGGTGACCATACGGTTGTGAAAATAATGAGGCTTTCAGACAGCAACACGAGATTTGCAGAGTCCAGAATTACTCAGAATATGGCAAAGGATGAGTTAAAACTCGTTGTAGAGGTGCACAAAGGGAAAAAAGTCGGGCAGTATAGTACCACGCTCAATGAAAATGTGGATTTTGATAGTATTGCGCAGAGGGCACTTGAAGTTGCGGAAAACAGCGTTGAAGACCCGGAATACATGCCGCCTGTGGAAAAACAGGATATAGAAGAGCATAATCTGTATTTCAAGGAGACAGTGGAGTATTCTCCTGTGAAAAAGGCAGAGGTGTTAAGGGATATATTCAGCGATGCAGAAAAGTCAAAGGTGAAAGTTGCGGGGCTTTTCACAACGGGATACTGGGAGTATTACATTGCCAATTCTCTCGGGCTTGAGGCGTATCACAAAAGGAGTTTTGCCGATTTGTCCATTACTACAATGGGAGAGGATTCAACAGGTTATGCCACTGCAACGGATGAAGATATTTCAAAAATAAATGCAGAAACTGTTTATAGAGAGGCGCTGGATAAGTGCCTTAAGGGAAAAAATCCAAAAGATATTGAGCCAGGAGTTTACAGGGTTATACTTGAACCAGAGGCATTTCTGGGTATATTGAGGTTTCTTTTCTTTGATTTAAATGCAAGGTTTGCAGATGCAGGGATAAGTTATTTCTCAGGCAAACTCGGGGAAAAGGTATTTTCAGATAAGGTTACGATGTTAAGAGATCCGAAAGACCAGAGAAGTCCCTCTCTGCCCTTTGATACAGGGAGCGGATTTAAATTAAAGAAAGTGTACTGGATAAGAAACGGGGTACTTGAGAATCTGGAATACGATAGATACTGGGCAAAGAAAAAGGGCACAGAGCCCACTGGCAGGCCCTATCCGGTTGTTTTTGAAGATTCTGATAAAAGTATTCAGGACCTTATAAAAGAGGTGGATAGGGGGATTCTTATAACGAGGTTCTGGTATATAAGGCATGTGGACAGAAAGAGCCTGACACTTACGGGTATGACGAGGGATGGTACTTTCTATATTGAAAACGGAGAGATAAAGTACCCTGTTAAGAATATGAGGTTTAATGAATCGCTTGCAACAGTATTAAAGGGCATTCTGGATGTTGGCCGGGGTAAGAAAGTACCAGGTTACATGGGCTTGTCTCTTTATGTGCCTTCCGTACTTGTTGACGGGTTTAATTTCGCAAGTAAAAGCGAGGCTAAATAAGGGCAGGGTCTTTTTGTAATTCGAAGGTGCTTTGTGGCGTCCATGATTTCTTTGAAAGTCCCTTTGCTTGAATTATTATTTACCTATGCCTGACAGGTTTAAGGTAATCGGTGTTGTCCATCTTCTGCCCCTTCCGGGCAGTCCCCTCTATGATGGCAATTTTTCAAAGGTAAAGGAGCGTGCACTCAGTGATGCTGAGCGGCTTTTAGAGGGTGGTGTTGATGGTATAATAGTGGAAAACTTCAACGATGTCCCGTTTTTTAAGGATAATATACCTTCTGAAACCCTCTCAGCCTTTTCTGTTGTCGCCTCAAAAATAAAGGAAAAGTTGGGGAATGGTAAACTCCTTGGTATAAATGTCTTAAGAAACGATGCCCTATCTGCCCTTTCAATTGCTCATGCAGTAGAAGCTGATTTTATAAGGATAAATGTGCCTATTGGTGCTGTTATTACACCCTCGGGTATTATTGAGGGAAAAATTGGCGAGGTTGCAAGAAAGAGAAAATCGCTTGGAGCAAATAACATAGCGTTTTACGAGGATGTAATGGTAAAACATGCATGGCAGTTTGCAGGTTACGATATTGAAGAGTGGGCCATTGAGACGGAAAAGAGGGGAATGGCAGATGTTATAATTGTAAGTGGAAAGAGAACCGGGGATACGACCAGCATAGAGGATGTTATAAAGGTTAAAAACGTGGTGAGTGTTCCTGTTTACATTGGCAGCGGAGTAAATCCGGATAACCTCGCCGAATTCGTAGGTAAAGCGGATGGGGCAATTGTTGGCACCTATTTTGAGGAAGACGGAAAACCAGGTAATCCTGTAAAGGTTGAGCGGGTTAAGAAGTTTATGAATAGATTAAAAGAACTCGTATAGTTTTTAAAGGAGCTATTCTTGGATAAAAGCATAAGGAGATTCGGGACTTTAGAGGGCGTGTTCCTTCCCACCATTCTTTCATTGTTCGGTGTAATCCTGTTTTTAAGAACCGGCTGGGTTGTCGGAAATGCAGGGCTTTACAATGCCCTTTTAATTTTGCTCTTATCAGGTTCCATTTCCTTTTTCACGGCACTGTCCATTTCCTCTATTTCCACCAATATTGAGGTTGGAACAGGTGGGGTTTATTATCTTATTTCAAGGAGTCTTGGCATTGATGCAGGAGGTGCCATAGGCATCCCCCTTTACCTTTCACAGGCTATTTCAGTCGCCTTCTACATAATTGGTTTTCTTGAATCATTAAGAGTTATTGTTCCATCTTTGAACTTTGCTCTCTGGGGAAGTATTCTTCTTGTCCTATTTACAATACTTGCCTTTTACGGTGCTGATTTTGCTGTAAGGTTTCAATTCGTGATCTTTGCCTTTCTGATGCTTGGTGTTCTATCTGTGGGACTTGCATCTGGTTTTATTCCCATTCGTGAAAACCTTGCGCCTCATTACGCAGAGGGATACAATTTCTTCAGAGTTTTTGCTGTCTTCTTCCCGGCAGTTACTGGTATTACAGCCGGGATAGGCCTTTCAGGTGAGTTAAAGAATCCTGCAAAGAGTATTCCTCTGGGCAGTATATCCGCTCTGGTGGTTGCTCTTTTCACCTATGCCTATTTTATGGTCAAAGCCTCTGCAATTGCACCACATGGAGAACTTATAAGTAATACGGAAATTTTTATAAAGCATGCTGTTTTTTCTCCCCTTGTTTTACTGGGTATCTGGGCAGCAACACTTTCGTCTGGACTTACGTTTGTCATAACGGCTCCGAGAACGCTTAAAGCCCTCTCTGATGACAGGATAACCCCTAAATTTACAGGTTTTACGCTTGGTTCACCCAAAAACGAGCCAAGGATGGGAGTTATCATAACCTTCCTTATATCCGAGGTTTTCGTCCTTATGGGCTCTTTGAATGCTGTGGCAACGGTTATCTCCATGTTCTTCCTGATTACCTACGGTATGATTAATCTCGCATGTCTTATGGAAATAGTTGCCGGCAATCCAAGTTTCAGACCAAGATTCAGAATACCCTTCTATGTCCCTCTTCTGGGTTTTCTGGGTACCATTGGTGTTATGTTCCTCATAAGTCCTGTGAGCACCATAGTTTCCCTTTTTGTGGTGGGAGGCATTTACATTGTTCTAAAAAATAAGTCTTTAAAGCAGGACTGGGGAGATGTTAAAGCCGGTGTTCTGATAACGCTTTCCAGGTACGCTTTACTTAAATTACAGGAATTCAGACTTGACCCCAAAAATTACAGACCCAATCTGATGGTTTTCACAGGCAATCCCGAAACAAGACCGCATCTTGCACGATTTGCTCACTGGCTCGCAAGGGGGAATGGAATAGTGACGTTTATCAATATTCTTCAGGGGAATCCTGAAAATGCAAGGGATATAGAGAGAAAAGATGAGGCTCTTTCTGCACTCAAATCCTTTGTGGAGAAAAACAAACTCACTGCATTTTATGAGGTGGAATTGGTTGAAAATCCCGTAAAATCAATAGAATGTGTGGTGCAGGCTCACGGGATTGGTAATCTGTATTCAAATGTTGCCCTGTTTGGTTGGGGACACCAGCCCAATAGAGAAAATATACTTCTAAAACACTTAAGGAAACTGGTGAACCTGAAAAAAGACGTCCTTATTCTTGATTATAAAAAGGATAGGGGTTTCGGGGATTTTTCCAGCATAGATGTCTGGTGGGGTGGAAAGGGTGGTAATATTGAACTAATGTTGCTTATCTCCTACATTCTCGGTCTAAATGATGAGTGGAGAGATGCGAAAGTGAGAGTAATCAAAGTTGTGCCAACAAAAGAAAGACAAAAAATCGCAGAGCAAAATATAAAAGAAAAACTCTTTGATGCGAGGCTGGATGCAGAGACGAAGGTCATAGTCAATGAGGGTATGAAAATCCCTGTTAAAGACCTTATTGAGAGAGAATCTGCAAATGCAAGCCTTGTAATACTTGGTCTTCCCGTTCCGGAAATTGGAGAGGAGCAAAAAGTAGCGGAGAGAATAAACGAGTTAATAAAACCCCTTCCAACCACCCTGCTTACAAGGAGTGTGTTCAGGAAAGGGGTATTTGATGATTCTTAAGATATAACATTTCGATGCCCTGGTGCGCCTTGAAGTATAAAGTCACCCATTTCTGTATTTTTAGTATCGTGTTTTGCTGAAACCCTGCGATATTGTTATTTTTGAGAGAGGACGATTTATTGCGATTACCAACAAAAATCTTTAAAATAAAAACCAAAATGGAGCAGAATATATGTTTTCAAAAATCATTGAAAAAATTTATAAACTCTTTATTCTGTTCTCGGTACCGGCATACCTTTCAGCTGCTTTTTTATCCGGTAAAATTACCCTTTCACCACGGAAACTACAAATTGAAAAAAGCAAGGATTATGTAGTGCTCAACTATCCCAGCGCAGTTCTGTGGGGGCCAAAGGGAGCCCCACTGTTGCCTCTTCTCCCTCTCAGATACATCTTACCTTCTGGTTCAAAGGCAGTGAATATTAAAATCAAAAATGTCAAAACTATTACTATTGGAATAGGCGGCTTACTGTATCCATCGCAGGGTGCAGCGCCTTTATCTCTTTTAAATACGAGAAAATTCATCCCTCCTGACAGCATATATTATAACACGCATAAATACGCACCGTTTTTACTCTCATTGACAGGCACAGGAAATCTATCAGGATATACCATTGCGAATTTGCTGTTATCACCGGTTATATATTATCCTTCAGAAAAGAAACTTGAATTTGTTACAGAAATAGACTTTGAAATTGAATATACTCCTAATAAAGCTTTTTCCCTTTCTTCAGAAAAACAGAAAAAATATTTTGGTGCTATTGTTAGAAAACTGGTGCAGAATAAAGAGGATATTTCAAAATTTGAGCCCTATGTTAAAAATACTTCTGATAGTGTGGTTGATATGGTCATTATAACCCCTGATAGTTTTGCTACTGCTTTTGAACCCCTAAGAGACTGGAAGGTAAAAAATGGTGTAAGATGTGAGATTATACCCATTGAAAGTATTTATGCGAACTATTTAGGTAGAGATAGACAGGAAAAGATCAGGACTTTTCTTAAAGATTATCATGACAATCATGGGCTTATATTTGTATTACTTGGAGGACAGGGGGATTGGGTTCATAATGAAGATTTTGTTCCCACGAGATATGCGTACTTGCCCATAACAGGTTACGCGCCCAAATATGACTCTATTCCCTGTGACCTTTACTATTCAGACCTTGATGGGTCATGGGACTTCAACAAAAACGATGTTTTCGGTGAAATTGAAGATAGCGTAGATATGTACCCGGATGTTATAGTTGGAAGATATCCAATAAAGAGTCTGGAACAAATAGAAAATCTTGTTAACAAAGAAGTAGTATATGAAAGTTCTCCTCCTACCGGTTACTTAAATAATAATGTGCTGGCAGGTGAGGTTCTCTGGCCTTATTTGAATTATTGGGGATACAAAATCAATGACACAATAGCAGAGGTCACACCATCTCCTCCAGTAAACGATATAAAACTTTACGAATCCCTTGGTACACTGACCACGCAGAGTTTTATAGATGCAGTCAACAGAGGAGCAGGATTTTTTCACTATGCTTTACACGGTGATCCCACAAGCACAAATTATTTCGGAATAGATAACATAAGAGAGAACTTTAACAATGGTAATAAATTAGGCATTCATACGGCTATAAGCTGTTTGCTTGGTGCGGGTGATTTAGTATACTCTGGAACAGATTGTTATGCGGAGGAACTTTTAAATAAAGAAAACGGTGGAGCAGTTGCAGACATTATGAATACAAGATTTGGTTGGGGGCGTCCTCCCCGATTGGGGCCCTCTGAACTGATTGACCTTTCCTTTTACTCATACGTTTTCAATGATTCTGTTTACATTCTGGGAATGGCTCATACACTCGCGCTAAGTGGTTGGGTGCCCATTGCCAGGGTAGATAGCATATATAGATATTGCATTTATGATAATACTGTTTTTGGAGATCCGTCACTCTTTATGTGGCAGGATGAGCCCGGGATATTAAATGTGTTTTATCCGGAACACATTGACCCTCAGGATACTCTTTTTATGGTCTTTTCCAGCATGCCTGAAACCCGTGTGATTCTGACCGGACAAAACCATATTATGATAGATACATTAATCAATAGTTATGCAGAACTTTATATAGGCGATACTCTAAATAATGGGGATACCATAACCATTGTGTTTCTTAAGGAAAATTTTATACCAGCAATGGGGCAAATTATCGTAAAGGAAGATGGGCTTTCCATATTACCAGGTAATTTGTGGTTTAGAGACAATAATAACAGCCCTGTTATAAATCCCGGTGATACTGTATTTGCCGGCATAGTGGTCAAAAATACAGGTTTAGTTACTGCCAATAGTGTTTATCTCAAAGTCACTTCACTGGACAGTGGAGCTTTATTAATTAGGGACTCTGTATATCTGGGAAGCATAGCACCGAGAGATACAGTGGTTATTGATACAGCTTTTAGTTTTTATGTAAATAAATTTGTGCCTGATAATCATTTTTTAGATTTTACTCTCGTTATAGTGAGTAGTGAGGATACTTTTAAAAAGGATATTTACACACACGTTGCCAGGCCGCTTTTACGTATAAATTTAGCTGATATTTATGACACATTTCCTGGCGATAATCATAATTCCATTTTAGACCCGGGAGAAATAGCAACAATAGGTTTTGATGTCACAAATGAAGGACATGCTATGGCGGATTCCATTATCTTTTGTCTAAAAGTAGATACATCAAACTTAAAAGCAGTGGATTCTCTTGGATTTATTGATACTCTTGATGTATACGCTCATAGGAATGTAGATTTTGTAATAATGGCTGATAGTATTGTCGAAAATGGAACCGGTGGTATTTATGTTACAGCCATGTATGGCTCGGATACAGTAAAAGATAGCTTTGATGTTGTAGTTTCAATAGATTCGTTCTTCACCTGTGTAGAAGATTCTTTTGGTAAAATACCGCTTTTTGGTGGGGAGTGGCACATAACCAGTAGAAATGCTTATAGCCCTCCTGAATCGTACTGGTGTGGAAATGAAAAGACAGGGATATATTCAAATAATATGGAGTCGTGTTTGTATTTACCTCCTTTCGTTTTGGCAAAAGATGCCTATTTGAGTTTTTATTACAAACTGAATGTTGAATACAATCATGACAGCGCCTATATAGATGTATCTAATGACGGAAAAAATTGGCGTAGTGTATTCAAAACTAATACTACTGTGAATGGGTGGATTTCACAAAGTATGCCTATAAAAGGTGGCCAAATAGGTGATACAGTATATATAAGATTCAGATTTAAATCAGATGAAAACATATCTGTTGCAGGCTGGTTTATTGACGATATAAAATTAACAGGTGTTCAATTAAAGTATTATAAAAAGCTTGTACTGGATAGTATCTGGCTTGTGGAAGAGTCTCGTCCAAACAATGCATTTGACAGAGGGGAGGATGTGGGAATTTTGGTTAATCTCAGGAAATTTGGACTTGGTAATATCAAAAACCTTACCGGGTATTTAAAATGTATTACTGGAGGGGTAATTCTTAAAGATTCCGTTATCCATTATGGTGATTTTTATTCTACATCTTCGTCGGGACACGATACTCTGCGATTCAGAATTGCGGCCGCAGACACTTCAAAGATAATAAGGTTCAGGTTATATCTCAATGGAAATTCCTACCATGACTCCGTTGACTTTGATATTTTGGTGGGCAAATACGTCGGTCCCGACGAATATGGATACTACGCTTACACCGACCTTTCACCTTATGAGCATGCGCCAGAATTCTCCTGGATAGAAATAGGAAAATCCTTTGGATATAGTAAGGAATTAATGGGAGAGGGTAATACAATGGATACGGTGTATCTTCCCTTCACTTTTAAGTTTTATGGGAAAGAGTATAATAAGGTGGTAGTTTCCAGCAGTGGCTGGATAGGATTTGGAGATTATAAGAGTTATTATCCGAGTAATGAAATACTACCTGATTCTTCTTCTCCAAACAACATTATAGCCGGTTTATGGGATTACATGAATCCATATATGCTAAATAGTGGGAAGATATATTATATATATTTGCCAAAGGAGCATGTGGCAGTATTTGAATGGGACAGTGTGGCTCATGGAGTGGGAGTCCCCAATAAATTTGAAATTATCCTGTATGATCCCGGTTACTATCATACTATCACAGGGGATGGGGATATATTAATTCAGTACCTTCTTCCTCCAGCAGATAATAGTTTTACTGTTGGTATAGAGGGTCCATCTGGCAAAAAAGGTCTTTTGTACTGCTATAATCAGCAGTATACTCCTGGGGCGGTATCCATTGAAAGAAGGAGAGCCATTAAGTTTACCACCAATGCACCTTTTGTGAAGATGGAACCTATACCAGAAGTGGTGAGATTTGAAGGACCCTTCCCCAACCTGATTAACGACGAGATGACTTTTAGAATTGCTTTGCCTGATAGAATGAATATAGAAGTTAACATGTATGATATTTCCGGAAGATTGGTTAAAAGGCTTGTGAATGGTATCTTCTCGCCAGGTAACTATATATGGCATTTCAACGTCAGTGGCACAAACGCAATTAAGTCAGGTTTATATTTCATTGTATTTAAAACAGACAGTACTGAGTTTTCGCGTAAAGTAATAGTTGTTAAATGAAATAAGGCACTGAAGTTATTTCTTATACTTCTACTCTGCGTAATAATATTAACACGTAAACAAAGGAGTAGAATATGCATCCTGTTTTATTTAGAATTGGTAGTCTTGAAATAAGAACATGGGGTGTTCTTGTTCTTCTCGGGTTCCTTGCAGGAATGGAGGTAACCTATCAGTACGCAAAGAAGTATGGGTATAAAAGGGAACAGATATATGATATTGGTTTTTATGTGGTTCTTGCATCAATAATAGGGGCACGGGTGTTTTATATACTTTATAACTTCCATGAATTTAAGAATAACCTGTGGGAGATGTTTGCTATATGGCACGGAGGCCTTGTGTTCTTTGGTGGTGTGGTTTTCGGAATTCCTGTTGCTGCATACTATATAATAAAACACAGGTTTCCACTGTGGAAGTTCGCTGACTGGACAGCCCCGGGTTTTGCCATTGGTATGTTTATAGGCAGATGGGGATGCTTTTTCAACGGTTGCTGTTTTGGTCATGCCTGTCATGGTCCTTTCTGTACGGTTTTCAGACCGGGTTCTGAGGCGTATGCTGTTTTCGGCAACATTCCCATCCATCCAACCCAGCTGTACGAATCTTTTGGTAATCTAATCGTATTTTTCATTCTTTTATGGATTGCAAAACGTAAGCCTTTTGATGGTTTTGTTTTTCTCCTTTACATGATTCTTGGACCTCTTGTCAGGTTTATAGTTGATTACTACAGGTACTACGAAACCTATAAATACTATGGTCCCTTTGATGTGAATCAATGGATTTCTATAGGGCTTATGCTTGCCTCCCTTGTTTTAATGCTTATCCTGTATAGAAAGAATAGAACAAGAAATGCCTGACATTGTTAAAAATATTCTCAATACTTTTCTGCCTTCTACATGTTATGTATGCGACTCTCTTTCAGATAAAGCAGTCTGCCCTGCCTGTATGGAAAAATTTAACACGATTTACAGGAATGAGAAGAGACTTTTCCTCAAGAATCCACCACTCGTTATACAGGCACCCTTTGTGTACAAAGGGGTTGTGAAGGAAATGATAGAGGATATAAAGTATCACGGCAACTTCTTCGCAGTGCCCTTTTTTGCAGAACATCTTGCCTCTATGATGAAGGAGTATGAATACGATTTTCTCGTTCCTGTGCCACTTCATTTTTTAAGAAGGTGGAGGAGAGGGTTCAATCAGAGTGAGGAAGTGGCAAAGGAAATATCAAAAATCCTGAATATACCCATATACAGGGGTGTTGTGCGTGTTCGGAATACGCGGTCACAGACCAGGTTATCAAGAAAGGAGCGAATAGAAAACATTAAAGGAGCCTTTAAGGTCAGGGATAACCGGATAAAAGGTAAGAAACTCGCTGTTTTAGATGATGTGTTGACAACAGGAGCCACCACAATTGAACTTGCAAGGACGCTCTATTTGAAAGAAGCTGAAAAGGTTGATATTTATACCATAAGCATGGCAGAATTTGATCAGTAAATCTTTACAATCGGTATAATCATCTCATCCAGAGTAACGCCACCGTGCATTATTTCTCCTTTGTATCTTTTGGCAAAACGATGAGGGTCAGAAGGATAGACAAAGAAGTAGTAGCCTTTACACATGGCGAGTCTGCCAGTTTTTTTCGGAAGCCCGATTTCCCACGGTCTTTCAAAAATCACTGCATTACGGGGATTCTCCACTCGCAAAGAGATACCGAATTTAAATCTCAGAGACTCTGTTAATTCAGAACCCCCATGAACAACAAGGGGTTTATGTGCCTGAACCCAGCCATGGTCAGAGGTGAGAAATACCGTATAACCTGCATCTACAAGTTCTGCGATTTTTCCAATAAATCCGCTTTTTTTAAGGAGAAAGTGAATCATATCCTTGAATTCCTGTTCGGTTCTGGCTATCTGTTTGAGTGGTTCAACTTTACCTCTTATGTGGGCAATGAGGTCAGTGAAGTTTACTGTGCCAGCAATTAGTCTGGGTCCCGGTTTTATACTTGATGTATCTTCAGTTGAGTTTAATCTGTAAAACTGGAAATTAATGTTTGGAAGTTTTTCCCTTGCAAGTTGCTCCTTGAGAAGCTCTTTCTCATGCAGGTTATTTTCCAGCCAGTCAGGATGCAATCTGTCAATTTCAGATGGAAGTTTGCCTGCAAAAATACTGTTCCTTGCATATATGGTTGATGTTGGTAATATGGAGTAGTAAAGTTCCATCTCAGGTCGCAGGTGTGTGGGCAGCTCCTTAATCAGCGATGCAAACTGCGAGGTTTTTACGCAGTCAAGGACAAAAAATGCAACTTTATGACCCTCTTTAATGTATGGCAGAACTTTTTTACGGAAGACGTTATCAGAGCGTGTTATGTCAGATTGTAGAAGCTCTGAATAGTTTTCTTCTATCCATTCGGCAAATTCATTATTGAGTTCCTCCACTTCCCCTGCAAGGAATTCATCCTGAGTATCTTTTGTGCTCAGAATATCTGCTATTTTCAACCATCCAGATGTATCTCTTCTAATTTCGGATATAGTTTGATAAAGCCTTGTAAGTTCTTTTCCTTTTTGAGAACGGTATATTTCATCCTTTTCAAGTCTCTTAATAAGAGCCAGAATCTGGGTGGGTTTTACAGGTTTTACAATGTAGTCAAAAACGTCTTCGGATATGGCTTCCTCCATTATGTCAGTGTCCTGGACCATTGTCACAAGCACGTATTTTATGTTAGGAGCGATTCTTTTAGCTCTTCTTACAAACTCGTTGCCGTCAATGGAAGGCATTCTGTAATCAACCAGTACGAGGTCATACTTATTGGTTTTTAAAAGGGATAGGGCATCTTCAGGGTGGTCAGCTGTATCAACAGAGATGCCCTGCCTCTCAAGAAATATCTTATGAGGTCTCAGGGTTTCTATCTCGTCGTCAACCCAGAGGATGTGCATTACATTCTTTTGTGGGCGTCTCTGAATAGTGCCTTGATTCTACTCCAGGACACAGGGTCAAGCCCCATCGGGGCATTTGGAGAAAGTGGTGTTGGAGTACTGGTATCCCTGAAATCTGATGGTGAGTCTGTATCCTGTCCATCTGGATGTCTCGAAAGGTTCATGTTTACGAACGGTGCGTTATCCCAGAGGTAAGGATAATTATTTTTCCATTCGTTTGTGAGCATTCCCCAATTCACGAAGTCATAAACAGTATTACCCTTTACGAGAATTAGAAACCCACCTGAATTGGAAATCTCAAAGTTTATTACGAAGTCATTTTCAGGGAAAAGGCGAGTGGTGGACAGAAGAACATAAGAATTTGGTTTTATATTAACTTCATCAAGGCTGTATGTCCCCGAGGGTGTAATGAGGTCGAAGCCGTTGAGACTTGTCTCATAGGGGGTAGAGTTGTATATCTCAACCCAGGTATCAGGATAAAAGTTAATTTCATTTATTATTATTCCAGCATACAGAGCCCCTGCCACAATAATACCAGCAACTATTTTAATAATTCCCTTCATATCTCTAATAATAAAGCCCCACCCTCGTTTTGTCAATGGGGGTTGGAGAAGGCTTTAAGGTTATTTCTTAACTATCATAATCTTTTGTCTACCGAGCATTCTCTTATGTTTACCAAAGATTTTCACAAAATACACTCCCTGTGCAATGTATGAAGGTAATCTCACCTTCTTTTTAACCGGAGAACTGAAAAGCAACCTTCCAGATGCGTCAAAAATTTTGATGCTTTTAACATCTTTCGACAGGGCATACAGGAAAACTCCATTACCGGTGTACAAAAGTTTTAGCCATTGTTTTGTTTTGAGCGCTTTTTCTTCTTCAATACCCTGATAATCGTAAACGAATACGCGTCCTGCAGGTGCCATACGTCCTGTAATAGGGTCATACTCTGGTTTGATTATGAAGTCTATACTGTTTATTCCGGTTGTGTCCCACCTGCGTTCGTATGCGTCATATACCATAACCTGAGATGGAATATGGGGAGATTCCAGATGTACTGAGGTTGTATCTTCCCACTCGCCTGCTACCACAAGTCCTCCGGAATAATAACGAACGTAAACATGGTTGCCAAGACTATCATAAGTTGTTCCTAAGGGGTCCCCTAAGTTAAGAAAATAAATACTGTCTCTTTCAAGTTTGTGAGCCCATGGTACCTCAGTATAAACCATGTAATTCAGGAGTTTTGGAATTGCATATCCGAAAAAAATGGCGTTTCGGGGTGGAATAGCTCTGAAAACCGGGTAACCATCGACAGTGTCGCCTGTTGGGATGAATAACGGAGCAGCGTAATTCATATAAATAAAGTTTTTAAAATTTACCCCTCCGCTACTGTCCCTCAGGCTATTTAAATAATTTAGATAAAAAATCTGGTCTTCTATGTGTCCTGTACGGTAATCTGCACTTACAGGATAGTAGATGGTTCTCGGTATCTCTGTTAGCCCAACTCCCTCAACATAAAGTGAATCTCCAAAGTACTCATCGGTAGTGGCATAACTTTCGGTCATATCATAGTCTGTAACTGGAAGGATATACTTGTGTTCCCTGAATCCCTGATTGGTCACTATTAAGAGGGAGGAATCCCGTTCTTTCAGTGTCCTGTAGAAATTCTCTACGGATTGAGGATACTCCATGCCAGGGTGTCTTGTTTCAAAAGTATCTCTCATAGGTGCGTATTCAGGTTCATAAATAAAATTTCCACCAGCCCAGTCAAAGAAAATTCCGTCAAGACCGGTATCTCTGAATGCGGTGACAAGGAAATTAACTCTTTGTGTTACAAGTTCGTTGAGGGCAAGATCGTAGTAATAATCCTCACACCAGTTATATTCTTCGCAATGGGGAAAAGGTCCATGAGGATTTAAAGTCAAAGTGTCACGATGTTGATATACCCAAGACATGAATGGATTATCAGGTGTGCCATCTGTAAAATGATAGCCTGCTGGCATCCATTCATATCCAAGAATTATACAGCCTGCATTGTGAAGGGCATCTATAGTTGTTTGAGAGATACCATCTTCTATACTTCCAATTTCGACCATTTTGAAGTTTAAAAGCCAGGAAAGTTCTGCACTATCTGGATGAGGTGTTCCTGTAGCGTAATCACCTTTTTTGTAGGGTAGAGAAGCCAGAATCTTTCCTGTTATAAACAGAGACATAAGGGGTAACCACCATTTTTTACTGATATTTATTTTGTGCAATTTATACCTCCACTTAATTCATAAAAATTCTAAACGGTTTAAAAAGGTTTGTCAACCTAACGCTATTCCTCAAAAATAATTGCACTGATAGGGATGATATTTCTCAAAAATAAAGATAAGTGTTTCGAGAAAAGTTCGGGAAAAGTCAAAAGGTTTAATCTCAGTAGAGGAGATGGGTTCTCCCGATAATTCTATTTCCTTCTTATAATCTTTACACATATCAGAAAAATCTATAATCGAAGCCAGTAAAAATTGCACCGCAAAAATTTATCACGCAAGTTTAAAAGTCTTATACTCAAAAATACAGTTTTTAGAGTGTTAGGAATGTGTTCATAGAAGAAATTCTTAAAGAGTTTAAGAAAAAACTTGGTATTGTAAATCATTAAAAACAAATGTAAAATCGTATAATTCGCTTGAGAGTGTTTACGAAACAAATGTGCAAAACAACAACAAAGGGCTAATTACCGATGTAAAAACTAAAATTTCTTATGTTCTACTTTTGAAAAGATAGGATACCATGTAGTTTGCAATAGTATGAATTTAATATTGGCGATTTACTTATTGATATGCTTTGTTTTACTTCTGTACTGGTATATACTAAAACACTACTAAGATATCTATGGTTGTTAAAGAGACAATTAAGATACCCAGAGAATGGAGAATGGTTAGGCTGGGGGATGTTACATCGGAACCTCAATATGGTTATACTACAAGAGCAGTCAGTAAAGGCAGAATTAAACTATTAAGAACAACTGACATAACAAAAGGAAAAGTTGATTGGGATAAAGTCCCATATTGTAAAGACGAACCAGAAGATATTGAAAAATACTTAATAAAAGATGGTGATATTGTAATATCGAGGGCTGGTTCTATAGGATTTAGTTATCTGATAGAAAATCCTCCTAATAATGTTGTATTTGCTTCGTATCTAATTAGGTTTATACCTTTTATCAACAAGAAATATTTTAAATATTTTCTAAACTCACAAATTTACTGGAATCAAGTTGAAGAAAAAGAATCAGGAATAGCCATCCCTAATATTAACGCTACTAAATTGAAAAATATGCTTTTTGTATTATCTCCCCTTCCCGAACAACAAAAAATAGTTGAGATTTTAAATGATGTATTTAGCAAAATTGAGGCCGGAGTAGAAGATCTTAAAAAGATAAAAAGTTTGCTTTCTTTATACAGACAAGCGGTTTTAAAGTATGCATTTGAAGGAAAACTTACTGAAGAATGGAGAGAACAAAACAAAGATAAACTTGAACCAGCAGAGAAACTGATAGAAAAAATAAAAAAAGAAAGAGAAGAAAGATACAAGCAAAAGCTTGAAGAGTGGAAAAGAGCTTGTGAAATAGCCAAAAAAGAAGGTAAAAAGAAACCACCCAAACCAAAACCACCAAAAGAACTCCCACCAATCACAGAAGAAGAATTAAAAAACTTACCAGATATACCAAAAGAATGGAAATGGGTAAGGTTAGGAGAAGTGGGAACTGTTTATTCTGGAGGCACACCTTATACAAAAGTTCCAAGTTATTGGGGTGATGAAATACCATGGATCACACCTGCTGATTTATCAGGCTATAAACATAAATATATAAGTAAAGGTAAGAAATCTATAACTAAATTAGGATTAGAAAATTCTTCGGCAGTTTTAATGCCTGCAGGGACGGTATTATTTTCATCCAGAGCACCTATTGGGTATGTAGCTATAGCGTCAAATCCAGTTAGCACAAATCAGGGATTTAAAAGTATATATCCCTATAAAACTATTCTAAGTGATTTTATCTATTATTATTTGAAATTTGCTAAAGAAATTATAGAAAATATGGGAAGTGGAACCACATTTAAAGAAGTTTCTGCAAAAGTATTTAATTTAATTCCTTTTCCTTTGTTATCTTTGTCTGAGCAACAAAAAATTGTTGAAGAGATTGAATATAGATTATCAATAGCTGATAATCTTGAAGGAACGGTTGATAAACTTTTAGAAAAAGCAGAAAAGTTAAAACAATCTTATCTCAAATACGCATTTGAGGGGAAACTCACCGAAGAATGGAGAAAACAAAACCCTCATTTAATAACCGGCGAAAACTCTGTAGATAAATTAATAGAAAAAATCAAAGCTGAAAAAGAAAAATTTGAAAAACAGAAAAAAGAAGCTAAAAAAAACCAGAGGAAAAAAAAGATGAAAGAAAAACCCAAAAACCTCTCAATTCTTGAAGTTTTAGAAGCAAATGGGGGAGAAATGGATTCCAAAGAAGTTTGGAAAGCCTCTAAATATTCTGATAATATAGAAAAATTCTATGAAGAGTTAAAAGAATTATATTTAAACAATAAAATAGAAGAGCAAAAAAACGAAAGAGGTTCTATTTTAAGGTTAAAAAGATGAGACTACTTGATCTTGAAATAGATAACTTTAAAAATTTGAAAAATTTTAAAATAGATTTTGATGAAAAATATCCTCATACTGTTTTATTGGGGGAAAATGCTACAGGAAAATCAAATCTTTTAGAAGCATTAATATTAATTTTCAAATACTTGGATTTGGAAAAACTTAATAATACACCCTTTAACTATTCTTTAAAATACAAAAAGCAAGACAATCTAATTGAAATAGAAAAAAGCAAAACAACCACAATAAAGGTTAACGGAGAGAAAATATCCTTTACAAAATTTAAAAAATCAAAAAATAAGTATTTACCAAAATATGTATTTGCTTATTATTCTGGAACAAGTAACAGACTAGAAGAAATATTTGACGACCATCAAAGAAGGTTTTATAAAAAATTGATTGAAGAAGATGTTAAATTAGAGGAGATTGAAGATTTAAGACGTCTATTTTATGTAAGATTGATACATAGTAAGTTTGTGTTATTAGCATTTTTTTCATTTCCTAAATATTTAGAGGAAAGTAGGAAATTCTTAAAAGATTATTTTGAGATAGAAGATATTGAATCAATATTATTTATTCTTCATAAGCCAAATTGGAAAAATGAAAGGAAAAATAATTTTTGGGGAGCAGGAGGCATTGTTGAAAAGTTTTTAGATAAACTTTGGAGTAAATCTTTAGCCCCAATATATAATAAAGAAAATATAAAAATAGATTTTAGAAGAAGTACCACAAAGGAACTTTTGTATCTGTTTTTACCATCGATTGAGGAGATCCAAACAATTGCAAAAGATTATAAAAACAATACAACGTTTTTTAAAGCGTTGGAGAGTACTTATATTTCCGATTTGATAGAAGATGTAAAAATAAAAGTTAAAAAATATGACATAAAACAAAATATAACCTTTAAAGAATTAAGTGAAGGTGAACAGCAGTTGTTAACAGTTTTAGGGCTTCTCAAATTTACAAAAGATGAAGAGTCCTTAGTATTACTTGATGAACCAGATACTCATTTAAACCCAATCTGGAAATGGAAATATTTAGATTTATTAAAAGAAGTAATAGGAAACGATGAGACATCCCATATTATTATAAATACTCATGACCCCTTAGTTATTGGTGGTTTAGTTAAAGAACAAATAAGGATATTTAAGAAAAATCATAAGGATGGTAGTACTATTATAGAAAAACCAGATATTGACCCAAAAGGACTCGGTGTAGCAGGTGTTTTGACAAGTGAATTTTTTGGATTGCCGACAACATTGGATAGAGAAACTCAAAAAAAATTAGAAGAAAGGAACAGACTTGCTGCTAAAGAGAGGTTAGGAGAAGAGCTGACTGAAGAAGAAAAAGAAAAGCTAAAAAAATATACTCATGAGTTAGAACTTTTAGGTTTTGGGTGGCAATTTAGAGATAGAACTTATCAAAAAGTTTTAGAAGGACTATATAAAAAGGAAAAAGAAATAAATAAAAATGTTTATGAGATCGAAGATGAAGAATTTGATGAACTAATTACGCAAATATTAAGAGAGTTAGAAGAGGAAAAATGAGATATATTCCTTTAAAAGAAAATCCACCGCCTAAAAAGTGGATAGATAAAGCAGAAGAATTAACGAAAGAATTAAAAAAAATACCACCTGAGAAAAGAAAAGATTTTATAGAAAAGCATTCTGATGTTTGGCGTGAATTAAGAGATTTTTTAGCCAAACTTTCTCATGGCAAATGTTGGTATTCTGAAGCAAGAGAGGTTTATTCTTATTATCATGTTGACCATTTTAGACCTAAAAGTGAATATTGGTGGCTTGCTTTTGATTGGAAAAATTATAGATTAGCTGGTCAAGTGGGAAATGTTAATAAAAGAGATGAGTTTAGAGTTTTAAGACACAAAGCTAAAAATCCTGATGATCCAATTGAAGATGAAGTTTATTATTTGTTAGACCCTACAGATGAATATGACCCTTTACTTTTATTTTTTGATGAAACGGGAGAAGCTGTTCCATCTGAGGATGATGAATTTAAAAAAGAAAGGGCTGAATACACAATAAAAGTATTAAAACTTAACTACGAACCTCTAAAGGAAGCAAGACGTTCAATCTGGAAAAAGTGTAAAGGTCTTGTAGAAGAAATAATAAAGTTAGATTCAAACGCAACAACTGCAAGAAAGAAAGCTCAAATAAAAGAAAAGATTAAACAATTGAAAAAACTTTTAGAACCAGAGCAGGAATTCACTGCTGTTATCCAATGTTGTATTTTGATTGAAGGGAAAGGGCATAGGATCTTAAAAAGATTAATCGGAGTATAAAATGACTCAATCAGACATAGTCCAAAAGGTCTGGAATTACTGCAACGTTTTAAGAGATGATGGTGTAAGTTATGGCGACTATTTAGAGCAACTTACATATCTATTATTTTTAAAAATGGCTTATGAATACTCTAAACCACCATATAACAGAGAATCTATTATCCCTAAAGGTTTAGATTGGGAAAGTTTAAAATCTAAAGAAGGTTCAGAACTTGAAGCACATTATATAAAAATTCTCCAAGAACTTGGTAAAAAATCAGGATTATTAGGTCTAATCTTTAGAAAAGCTCAAAATAAAATCCAGGACCCTGCAAAACTAAAGAGATTAATATTACTAATAGACAAAGAAAACTGGGTGGGGATGGATATTGATGTGAAAGGTGAAATTTATGAAGGACTGCTTCAAAAGTATGCAGAAGATACAAAAAGTGGGGCTGGTCAATACTTTACTCCAAGACCCTTAATCAAGGCAATAATTGAAGTTATGAAACCCGCGCCTAATATGACTATTTGTGACCCAGCTTGCGGAACGGGAGGGTTTCTAATAGCAGCTTACGAATATATAACAAAACATTATCCATTAGATAAAGAACAAAAAGAGTTTTTAAAGAACAAAGCTTTTAAAGGCTGGGAAATAGTTGATAATACAGCCAGACTTTGTGCAATGAATCTTTATTTACATGGAATAGGCGGAGAAAATAGTGTTCCTGTAATCGTTCAGGATGCATTATCCTCTGACCCGGGAGAGAGATTTGACATGGTTCTCACGAATCCCCCCTTTGGAAAGAAAAGTAGCATAACCATAACAAATGAAGAAGGAAAAGAAGATAAAGGAGAATTAATATATAAGAGAGATGATTTTTGGGTTACTACATCTAATAAACAGCTTAACTTCATTCAGCATGTTAAAACCATATTGAAGCAGGGTGGCAAGGCAGCGATAATTGTGCCCGATAATGTATTGTTTGAGCGTGGATCTGCGGAAATTTTAAGGAGGAAAATGTTAGAAAAATTTGATTTGCATACTATTCTTAGATTACCAACCGGGATTTTTTATGCCTCTGGTGTGAAAACCAATGTGTTGTTTTTTGATAAAAAAAGAAGTGTTACTCGCAAATTATGGATTTATGACTTGAGGACTAACTTAAGATTTACCTTAAAGAAGAAACCTATAACTTTTAGTGTATTTAATGATTTTATAAGTTCTTTTAAAGCAGATGACATAGTTAATCGTGTTGAATCAGAACGCTTTAGGAGTTTTGCTTACGATGATTTATTAAAAAGAGAGCACGTTAACCTGGATATTACATGGGTTAATAAGGATAAAAAATTAAGTCAATCTGAATCGCCTCAAGTTCTTGTTAACGAAATTGTAGAGGAACTGGAAAGAGTTCTGGAAATCTTCAAAAAATTGAAGAATGCGAAATAAACTTGAATTTAAACAGTTTTGTTACTAAATTACCAGAAGAGATTTGGTCATCTACGTTTATCCGGATGTCTTTGAGCAAATATCTGTTAAAGTTTTATAATTCGTTTCAATGACATTATTCTTTGGTAACTTCAAGAAAGGGGTGTGAGTTGCTAAAACTTCTCATTATTGCGCTTGGTGGTGCTATTGGTGCTGTTTTAAGGTATGTGATTTCAGAGATACCATTCAGGTACTTTGCTCCGGTGTTTCCATACGGTACGCTTCTCGTTAATCTGCTCGGGGCTTTCTTTATCGGCATGCTGTTTGAACTCTCACAGAGAATTGAAATACCATCAGAGTGGCGTATTTTTATTTTCATTGGAATAATTGGGGCCTTTACCACATTCTCCACCTTTGCTCTTGAGAGTGTTAACCTTATAAGGGATGGGGAGTATGTTCCTGCACTATGGAATATAATTATAACTAATGTGGCCGGGTTCGTGCTGGTCTATGCTGGATTTGTGAGCACAAGGGCGCTCTTCAGGGTTGTGCATCTTTTAAAGTAAAAGGAGTTAAAGGTAATGGGAATTCCGGAAAATGGCGTGCTTCTTAGAATATTTATAGGAGAGGATGACAGGTATAAGGGAAAACCTCTCTACGAATACA
>JALVYB010000078.1 GCA_027038175.1 Caldifarciminota bacterium
CAAGGAAGTAGTCTGCCATGAGGACAAACAAAGATGAGTACATAACAGCCTGGGTGGTGGCAATACCAACCCCTTTTGCTCCCTCTTTTGCATAGTAGCCAAAGGAACTTGAGATAAATGCTATTAGGAAACCAAAAACAATACTCTTTATGAGACCTCCAAAAAGGTCAATGGGGTAAAAATATGTTCTTATCCCTGAGAAGAAAACAGAAAACGGTATATCAAGATACAGGGCAGAAATTATGGCAGAACTCATAATAGCCACAAAATCTGCAAGCACAACAAGAAGAGGCATCATGATAAGTCCTGAAAGAATGCGCGGAAGAATTAAATGTCGCACCGAGTTTATTCCAAGAGTCTCAAGGGCATCAATTTGCTCTGTAATCCTCATGGTTCCAAGTTCTGCCGCCATTCCAGCCCCAACCCTGCCTGCAACTATCAAAGCCGTGATAACAGGACCGAGTTCCATCATGACCACCTTAGCAACTCCCATGCCTAAAAGGTCCAGCGGTGCATAGTCCTTTATCTGATAAGCAGTCTGGACAGAGGAAACCATACCAATAAATGAGGACGCAAGTCCAACCAGAAATACAGAGCGAACACCGAAAAACTCAAACTGGTCAATGAGAGGCCTTTTTATCTTCTTAACCTCTTTTAATGATATTATAGATTCCCAGAGAAGTAAAAACGCCTGACCTGTGCCTTTTGCTGCAAGCCAGAAGAGTTTAAGCATCAGAGCCTTTCCAGAAACTTTGTATCAATGTCTCCCTTCACAAAATCAGGATGATTCAGTATTTTCTTAAACAGTGGTATTGTGGTCTTGACTCCCTCTACAATAAATTCGTCAAGTGCACGTTTCATTCTGGCTATTGCCTCTTCTCTGTTCCTTCCCTTTGCAATAAGTTTGGCAAGGAGTGAATCATAGTTGGGTGGAATTTCATATCCATGGTATATGGCAGAATCAACCCTTATTCCAGGACCACCTGGAAGGTGCAAAAATGTAATCTTCCCGGGCGATGGAGCAAAATTCCTATCGGGGTCTTCAGCATTTATTCTTACCTCAATGGCATGTCCATTAAATTCCACATCATCCTGAGTAATATCGAGTTTTTCTCCCGCCGCAATTCTAATCTGCTCCTTTACAAGGTCTATCATCGTCACCCATTCAGTTACCGGGTGTTCCACCTGTATCCTCGTATTCATCTCCATGAAGTAGAAATTACCCTCTTCATCCCTGATAAACTCCATTGTTCCAGCAGAGTAATATCCGATTTTCTTTGCACCCCTCGTTGCAATTTCACCGAGTCTCTCCCTTGTTTCATCATCAACCACAACAGAAGGGGATTCCTCAAGCAACTTCTGATGTCTTCTCTGAATAGAGCATTCCCTTTCACCGAGGTGAATGACATTACCGTACTTATCTGCAAGAACCTGTACCTCAATGTGTCTTGGCTTTTTTATATACTTTTCAATATAAACCCTTCCATCAGAGAACGCTATTTCAGCTTCCTTCTGAGCAGTTTCAAGTTGAGACTTTAAATCCTCCATCCTTTCCACAACTCGCATTCCCCTGCCCCCACCACCTGCTGCTGCCTTTATTATCACAGGAAGTCCTATTTCCTTAACGACTTTTTCTGCCTCCTCATAGGTAGATACAGGGTCAAGAGTGCCGGGAAGTATTGGTACACCAGCTTCA
>JALVYB010000079.1 GCA_027038175.1 Caldifarciminota bacterium
GGAACGAGTCAGGTCGAGGGATAAAACCATTTCTCCATAACGAGTCAGGATTAAATAAAAAACATGTTTTTGTAACGAGTCAGGGTTCCTGAAAAAACAGTGAACTCTAACGAGTCATATGAAAGAAGCAAACATAAAAGCATGAAGGAGCAACGAGTCATCTGCAGGTATGAAAATCATGTATTTATAGCGAGTCACGGAGGTGATAGAGAGATACCTGAATGCAACGAGTCATTATCACATAAAAAATAGGGGCAATACAACGAGTCAGAGAACGACAGAGAAACATTTTGCCATAGCGAGGCAGCAAAAGAAAAAAAACAGGGGCTGATAATGAATTACACCCACCAGCAAAGATAGCCCACAAAAACAAACCAAGTTAGAGACTATGGGTACAACAGAAAAAGAATACGTTGTGTGGGGATTAGAATCCCCACACAACATTTAATTCTGGAATTTTGTTTGATTTTTTTCTTTGGCAAGGATAAGCGGGTAAATTTCGCATTTCTCACGCAAAGAGGTATATTTTATCCAACGGAGATTTTTGAGACGCTCCACGGGTTTTTAAATTAGTGGCTTATAAAAATACTTAATATTAATTTTTGGTTTTTCTGGGGGCTTTTGTTTTTCGATCCACTCACATAGTGGTTCCTCATCTTCGAGGCGAACCCTTTTGAGTTCATATTCACATTCGGCACAGTAAATTGAGAGTGGGTTATGAATCTTTTTTCCGCAGATTAAGCACCTGCTTTCTTCCATGGTTTGTGAAGGTGTTTAGGTTATATTTATTTTTGTGTTTTTGTTTTGTTACCTTGTTTGAAATGAGCAAAAAATTAATAAAAAATGATGTGATAACTATTATCTGAGGTGGTGTGGGAAAATGGTAGAATTCAGCGAAGGGCTAAAAGGATGGCTAAAAGATATTGAAGAAACTTACTACGAGGTAGCGAACGATGTTGGCTTTGATGAAGCTGTTGATTTGTTTTATGAAGTCATGGAAGATTTCTTGGAAAAGTGGAAAAATGAAGGGATAACTGGTTTTTATAGCAAGGATGCAAAATCCTACTTTGTTACTGATGGTAAGGAATATTTTAGTGTTCAATTGAAGCTGGGAGACTTGATAATAAACAGGATTGGCAGGGAAAAATACGATTTAGAGCAATCAAAATTAAAGAGAGATGATGATATTGAAATCTCCTGATGTCTGAGTAGTGTGAAAATGAGTGGTTTAAATATCCCCATATTGAGAGGTAGACGAGTTGTCTTTGAGCCTTTCAAGGAACGCAGATTCCAGAGTTACAAGAGAGATGGAGAGCGTAGTTACACAAATTTCTGTGCCATGCTATCAAGAGTTGCAATAATTTCAAAGGATTACTATGTTGAAGAAGGGTTCCATTACCAGTCAATAAATTATTTTGGCCCTGATGAAATTTACCATGAGCTTGGGTTCAAAGCTGGAAGGTTTTATCATTTTTTCTACCTTTTTAAAAATAAAAAAGAGGTTCTGGGTTTTCAGAGGTACAATGGACGTGATTATGCCTTTTTTGTGGTCAAAGGAGATAAGTTCAAGGTTCTTTCATCTGTTTTTAGGGGAGAGAAAGATGTAGTTGAGACTTATGCAGAGGCATTGAGAGAATTTGAAAAGCTAACAGGACTCAAGATAGTAAATCCTGAATTCAAATATGAGAATTCAGAAGTAGAGAGCATAATGAAGCGTTTGCTTATGCAGAAGGGTTTTGAGGATGTTGTTGAATTTTTGAAAAATATCAAAAAGGAGGTTGAGTTAGATGATGTGTAGAGATTTGGGAGATAGATGGGTATGCGAATTTTCGGAAAGTGATATGCTGGACAAGGTTTTTAGGGAAGGGTTGAGAGGATTATATGATATGATTTTGAGGCACACCATAAACAAAGGCTATGACGAATTAAAAGGATATATCGTTCCGTGGAGAATCAAAACCTCAGAGCAATTCGGGCATGAACTTGCAAAAATACTGCAAACCAAGTATGGAGTGTCAGAAGGTTCTTTGGAATTTGCAAACCACGCACCTTCCTCAAGTAAAGAGGTAAGGGACAACACGATGGTAATTTACAAAGACGCAATAAAAGAAGAGGAGCCAGAAATGGAACTAATGTAGCACTTGCTACTTCTCCAAATCCATTTCATTTCCATAAATTTTTGAGAGGTATTTATCCACAATTTCTTCAATACTTTTTCTGAACCCGTTTTCGGTGCTTATTAAACGTTTCCAACCATCCTCATCCTTGCGAAATATCGTGATGAACATATGCTTGTGTGAGCCGTCTTTTGACACAAGCAAAGTTCCGTTCTCTTCTGGTATTCCATCCACAACCAGTCTTGCATTCGCACCACTTCTTGTGAAATCCTCCCTTTGTGAGATGAAATCCAAGGTAAGTTCTTTGTTTTCATCAAGTTTAATCAATGCCACGAATTGCCTTTTTATGTGATTCCAGCTTTGTGGTAAAGATTCAAGCAGTTGCTCATCAGAAAGCGGTTCGCCATCCACATCCACTTTTTGCAGTATCTGGTATACCTTTTCACCATTAGATAACATTTTATGTATATCCTTGACATTTCTTGCATCATCTCTTGTCGTGAAAAATATGTACTCTTCTTCTTTTGAAACGTAATATTTACATTTCGTATATTTCTTCAGCATATTTATCTCAAGCCAGTCTGGATTTCCTCTAAAAACTTCAACGTATTCTTCTTTTGGGTTTATAAGCCCTTTGTTTACCATACGCATGAGTGTAGCATCATCTATTTCTAAAATCTTTTTAAAAAACTTGAGAGTTCGGGGGTTGAATGATTTATAAAATTCCTTCCATATTCTATCTTGCTCATCTAAAATTTCCAGTACTCTACTGCTATATTCCTTGTAGCCCTCAATATCGCCTTTGAGCTTGAGTTTTTTAATTAACGCATCAATCTCCTTTAAATATTCTGTATTGTACATATAACCTCTTGCTTTTACAGATTCTTCAAATCTCTCAATTCTTCTATTCAAGGTTTTTTTGATTTCTCTTATTTCTGCCTCCTTCAGTTTCTCATTATACGTTTCCTCAAACTGCTCTAAATCTTCTTTCAAATCCTTGTAATTCTCGGCTAACTTTTTCATATTTTCAAACTTGATTTTTAAGTATTCGGTTGGTAAATTTCCCTCTAAAATGTCTTTTTTTAGGTTATGATACTTCTTCCCATCCTTTATTTTCTGGGCTTTTCTCATGCTTTCCTCTAAAAATTTTGAAGTTTCATTCTCAATATTTTTTATGCCCAGCTCTTCCAGTTCAGTAGCGATATGAACGCATTTAGTTGCTTTATTAGTGGGATACCACCCGCTCTCAACATTTCTTTTTATTTCCTCCTTCAATTGATTAAGCAGTTGCGTCTTTTTTTCAATACGTTCTTTTTTGAGTTCCTCCTCGGAACATGGATAAACCTTTACCTTCGTTCCGTACCTGCATCTCTCAACATCCACTCTCGCAGGGAATGTAATTGTTTCTCCCACGCTCCATCCTTCTGAAAATTCGTTAATGAGAATCTTTGCCTTCCAGTTTTTTTCGGGAACTATACCCTCATACCATTTCCGCCCTTTTTTTGTAATTTGATAGGTTACGTTTTTGATAGTCATTGCTCACACCTCTACGCTTGAAAGGAGTTGATCTATCAATGCACTTGCAATTTTACTATTGCTCACGTTGTAAGTTGATGAAAGCCTGTTAATTTTATTAAAGCTTTCTAAACTTATATTGATAGTCATCGCTTTTCTTAATTCTCCTCTTTTTGGTATGTAATCAGTATCGAAATTGAGAAAGTGACTAACTTCCCTATGCTCAAAGATATTTTCAAGTTCTTTTTTTGAGAGCAGATATATCTTGAAGCCATTTTTTATTTCTTTAATGTAAGAAATATCAAAGCCCTTGTTGGTGTAATCCCTGCAAATATGCGATGGAATGTACAATAGATGCCCAGCCTTAACATTCTTTTTAGATGTTGCCTTAGAGGTGTTTACTTTTTTGCATTTTTGATTTTGTGTGTAAGAGACTATCACTCTATCGCTCTTGTAACAAGCGTACATATTCTCCCTCACAAGATAATAAGGGATGTACAACGCACACAGGTTGTTCTTTCTTTCTATTGAGTAAATAGGTATCTTCTTCATATTCAACACCTCTTTTTGTCATTAGTGAAGATATTGTAGTTATAATACTTAAATTTTTTGCTGAACTTTCACACTCTTATAAAGGGCAAATAACTTTTGCGTAAATGTTTAAATAGGAAAAATACATATTTAATTTCATCGTATTAAAGTCGTGATGGGAGGTGTGAATATGTATCGGTGTGGTTGTGTAAAAGTATATAGTGCAAGTAGGAAATATAGAGGATTCTATGGAGTTGGTTCAATCTACACGTTATGGGGTGATAACCTTGTATGATATAAATGAAATACGAAATAAAATCATACAAGGAGATGTTTTGGAGGTTTTGAAGAAAATCCCAGACGAGAGCGTAAACACGATTATTACTTCGCCACCTTACTGGTGTTTGACAGAAGGACATGAAGTCTTTTCCCAAGGCCATAGCCGAAGCCCTGAACCTCGAAGGAAAGAGCCTCGAAGTGAAACTTCAAGGCAGCAAAATCATCTTGGAGGTAGAGGATGAAGCATGAATTAAAAGCAGAACCAGACACGCCACCAGAACTTGCAGAGTATCTACTGTGGATAATCTTGGAGAAATACTACGAAGAAGGAGACAGATTTTACGAACCATTCAAGGGTAAGGGTGCATTCTATAACGCAATGCCAGAACCAAAGGACTGGGCAGAAATAGAAGAAGGAAGAGATTTCTTTGAATACTTGCCTTTTGATGGACATTGCGAACACATAGTAACCAATCCCCCATTCAGAACATACATAGATGGCAAATGGAAGAACGCATACATTCCCGTGCTGGAGAGAAGCATGAGCATAGCAACGAAAACGATAGGTTTGCTCATAAATCATAAAATCTTCAACTCCTTAACCCCTCACCGCCTTGAAAAATATAGGAAAAATGGCTGGACAATATCTCACATACACATAGTGAGCGTGAAGAAGTGGTTTGGCAGGTATTATTTCATAGTTTTCAGGAAAAACAATGGAAAATCATTGATAGAGTTTGATTTAAGAAATTGGTAACTCTTTGCATTGGTGATCTCCAACTTCTCACGGGGAACTTCCCCTCATAAGTGAGGGGAAAATTTCAATTTATTACGTTTTACCCTAAAACATAATAAATAATTGCACAAATAGGTGAGTTTTAGGGGTGGGATTTATATACTCCATTACAAAAATTGTTATGTATAAACTCAACAAAACAATTAAATATGATGATTACATAACAATTAATGTGGTGATGAAGAAATGGTAAAAGATGAAAGAGAAATGATAAAAGAAGTCGAAGAGGTTATCAAAATAGCGTTTCCAACAGCCGAGTATAAGGAGGATGATGAAGGAATATCAGTTGAAGTGCCAACATCTGAACCATACTTTTCTGCAAACCAGTTGGGTTTTCTTTCGGAAATGTTTAGAATCATTCAAGAATTTTTAGATGAAAAACAAAGACATAGCGGATTTGTAAAGATAGAAAGTGTAGATGCAGAAAAGGGTATAAAGTTCAAGATAGTTCTCTTTGTCAAGAAATTATCTTCGGTGCCTGATGAAAGTACAGAGGCTGAAAACGAAGAAGAGGGAGAAACTGAGTGGAAGAAAATAGAGGAAAAAGTTAAGAATTTGAGTGATGTGCTAATATTAGTTGGCTACGATAGTTTTTCGCATGAGGTAGAGGTAAAAGTCAAGGAATGCGACGATGACACCTTTAAAAGCACAATAGCACTATTGAGGGAGAAAAGAGGAAGGTTTGACAAGAACACGAAGACATGGATATTAAAGAAGGAGGTTTTAGAATGAAGGTAGATTTAGACACGAAAATTTACATCCAACACTATTTCTGGAGAGAGATTTATTTTGCCTACAAGCCGTCCTATTACGACGATGTGAAAGAGTTAAGAGAAATCATAAACGAAAAAAAGAGGGCTGGTAGAGAGAAGATCTACATAAATGGTTTAGGGACTATTTACATAAAAGATATGAACAAAGAGGGAAAAGAGATAGAAATGTGAGGTGATGAAATACGCAACCAATAATAAAGAATGGGATAAGGATACTTCGCCCAAGAGAATATGACACACTTCTAGACACCATACACCGCAAAAACACGAAATACAGGTATAGGGAGATACTAAATGCCCTTCTTTACACGGGAATGAGATATGTAGAGCTGCAAAGATTTCAAAAACACCCAGAGTGGTTTGACAAGAAAACGAGGAGCATTTATCTCCCTCCTGAAGCATCCAGAAAGAAGAAAAGAACGATGAGAGAGAGGTATGTATATCTCTCTACACAAGGATTGATTCATGTGGAGAACTTTATCCTCTATGTAGATGCTACACCAACGAGAGAAGTTCTTGACAACACTTTATCTTTCTGGGGAAAGAAGGCAGGATTGGGAAAGATAAGCGTAAAAACATTCCGAAAAACTTGGGAATCGTGGCTCGTGGTTAGCTATCCAAATGCACTATCCTTGATAGCAATGTCTCAAGGGCATACTCTTTTCACCGCAATGAACCACTATCTAAACCTACCTTTCACGGATGAGGATGTGAAGGAAATAAAGGTAAGGACTGCTGGATGGAGCGGATTTAGAGGTGATGAGAATGTATTATGATGAATGGGATTGGAGTGAGTATAAAGGAGATATAGTTTGGGTTGGAGGTAATTTGTTCAGAGGAGCGAAGATAACACTCAAACCGCAAAGGCACGGCGAAGACCCATTCCTCTACGGAACCATAGAGATGGAATCTCTGGTATGCTTGGATTGTGTAGAACCTTGGAGAAAGAGAGTGTTTGTTGGAGAGTTCCTTCCACACATAGAAGGTGAGAAGGGAATAATCCTCGTAAAGAACAGGTTGCTTGGAGGAGAAATCAACTACGAGGTCATACACATAAACGATACCTTCGCAAAGAGCGATTGGCTTGAGTGGATTACGAAAGATGAGAAATTTTATCACATATCCACAAGGAAAGCGAGATACTTGGTTGATAACGAGACCCTCTGGAAGCTCCATGCGGGGTTGATAGACAAGGTAGAGTTGAAGAACGGGACTTTGAGAGTTGTTGGCTGGGGTTATCCCGTGAAAGAATACAAGGGAGAGATAAGGATGAAGAAAGATAGCGAGGAATTGAAAGGAGACATGATAAGGTTGCACCCTAAAATGCCACCCGTTCTCAAAAAGCACATCTATGGTTTCGTTGAGTTATACAGGAATGGAAAGGTAATTGACAAGGTTGAGGGAGAGCTGTTCTGGTATGTTGAGCGTGGAAAGGGAATGGTTGTTGTGGCAGATAGAGAACATCCAGAGAAATTGACTTTGAGCAAGGAGGATTTGAAAGCGGTAATCTACATAAATATGAAAGATAAGGAAGAATGGGAGATACCGAAGATGGAAGGTGGAGCGATAATCTACGGAGGTGTAGGATGAGGTGGTAGATAGTGAGTGATAACTATTATGAGAAATATGTATTACGTGGTGATTTTAAGGAATGGCTTGGAGATACGAAAAATTTGAAAGAGTTAAGCGATGAAATTGGGGCAAACTGGGTTCTTGTGCAGAGGTTTTTAACTGAAACGTTAGCAGAGAACGGCTTTTTTGTGTTGAGTGAGCAGGAGATTGAAAAACTCAAGGAGGTAAGAGAATGACGATAGTGGAGGAAGTAATAGATTTCATAGAGCGAAAAGCAGCGAAGGAAGCGTTTGATTGGGCTAAGGAGAAAGAAATATTCGATAACAAATATCCCAGTACAGAGGATATATTGAGGATGAAAGAAAAATACTACAACGCATATATGAGCCACTTGAAGAGGTGGTTAGATGAAAATTTATGAAGCGTTAGTAAGGGTATATGCAGATGGAAAGCAGAAGGTGGTTTTTAAGGACTTGCACGAAGCCACATCTTTTTACAGCGAGTTATTGCTTATAAAAAAGATTCGTGAAAAGGGTATGCACAATAGAGGTGCATTCATTTACTTATTAGTTCTTCCATTTGGAACCTACATAACGAGATATGAAAATGGGATAAAGGATGGCAAGACATGGTACATATCAGCAGAAATGGTAAATCTCTTACAAGAAATGCTGGAGGTGGTGCGGGATGCCTGATGTAATTGTAATTAAGATTTATTCGACTGGGAAGAAAAAAATAATGTGCGGAGAGAGGAGAGAAGGTGAAATTGTAGAATTTACGGCAGAGCGAATAATCAAGGAGCATGGGATGAGGAACAGAGGAGAGTTCATAGTGATTAGCCGCAGCGGGAATGAGGGGGCATTTATATCACAGTTTATGGATGGTATTTTTTTGAATGGTAATAATAGCACAATTTGGGTTGATGATACGCAGGTGCTGGTTGATGCGTTGAGAAAATTAAACGAGGAGGTGGTGCGGGATGCGGATTAAATACTTTAAAGAATCTGATGATATACATGAAATTCTAAAAGAGCTGAACAGAATAAAGAGAAAAGCAAAAAAGCTTGATGATGAATGCAGCAAGATAATCAACGAACTCATAGATGTTATTGTGCGCATAGCATATGAAATTGAGTATATAGAAGAGACGGCGGAGGTGCACGAATGAGTAAGTGGATAAACATAGGGATAACTGATAAAGGAAAGATACTAGTATTCAAGGGGAAACGCTGCGAACCTAAACAACTAATTCGACTTGATAATTTTGAAAGTGATGGAATATACTTTCCAATTCTGAATATCGAAGGAACATCTTTCGACGACCTCATCAAGATCAAGGAGAATGTTAAGTTTATGCTTCAATTGTTCAAAAAAACCCTCGAAAATGAGGGTTATATAATTAAGAAGAAGGATGCAAGTAGAGGTGAGATTAATGAATGAAGAATTTGAGAAGAAAACAGAGTTTATTAATGAGAGGCTGTTGGGAGATAGGTATGTAAAATTAAGGGAATATCTTTTAGTTCCAATATATGCAGTGGAGTTTAGGAACGAATTGGTAGAGAAATATAATATGTTGTTAGATGACTTCGTTTTATATTATTATGGGAATAGTTTTGATAGTTCAAGATGGTATGGAGTTGCAGTTAAAAAGAGATTATACAACAAACTAATAAGCAAAATTAGGGGTGAGGCAAGATGATAAGGAAGCAGATTGATGAAAAGGGTGTGCTTTGGGCTTCTGATGAGCAGTTGCGAATTGAAATACAAGTGCAATGTGAAATTCCTGACCCAATGATGTGCGAGGGAGACTATGAAACATATGAGAGTTTTAACTCTGTCCTTGAGTTGTTTGAATGGGTTGTAAAGAACATAGATTTTCTTAAAGAAGTGGAGGACAGTGGTTATGAAATTCGCATCATATTTAAAAGCAGAGACGTTAAAGACAACTACTATGAGTGGGTTTTTGACACAGACAACAGGGGTTTTGTGCGGTTGTCAATTGAAGTAGGTGATTTAATAGATGATGAACATAAACGCTGCCTTGAGAAGTTAAGGAAGATAGAAGAGGTGGTGCGGGATGCGTAAGACGATAGAGATTTTAGTCAAAGTATACTCCGACGGAAGAAAAAAGAAAGTGTACGAGGAAGTCAAAGATGATTACAATTTTCCAAGCCTCGAAGAGATAAAGGAGAGGGCGGGGAAGAAGTACTATCTTGGTGAGTGGGATTATTACATAATCACTTCTGACTTTGTGCACATTATCAGATTTTACAGAGGTATAAGGGAGGGGATGGGAGAAATATACCACATAGACAGAGATGAGTTTGAGATGATTCTACAGAAAATGAAAGAACTTGATGAGGCGGTGCGGGATGAGTAACACACACAAAATCAAGAATGCAATAAAGGATGGAATGCACATAGCGATAGTTTTTTCGTTCGACAAGTATATGAAAATAAGACGGGGAGATAAGATAGATTTATCAGTGGTAGATTTTCACGGAGAAATTGAGTTAAAAGAGATAGCGGATTCCTACACGATAATCAGGGAGAAAGTGGTAAATGGCAAGCACATAAACATAGACAACTATGTAATCTTTAAAAGCAAATCCTATTCATCTTGTGTTGATTACCCAGAACTTCAAAGAATATTAAGGACATTGAAAAATCTTACTGATTACGCATACGATATAGATAACTTTGATATATATTTATATAATAACAATTATCCAGTGGTTTTCATAGAAAACGCTGAGAAAAGTCATAGAGATTATTGCAGCGATTATTATGGATTTGTGATAGCACCTCTGAAAGTTGGGGATGAGGAGGTGGTGTGTGGTGGAGATTAAAGTAGGTAGAGATGCGAAATTTATATATGTGCAAATAGAAAACACTAATTTTGTAGCGTATGGAGATACAATTAAAGAGGCCTTTTGCAGACTCGGCGAACAGATTGAAGTTGCATATGATACTTATGCACAAGAGCTAGACGATAACCTCACAGAAACTGCGATTCGCTTAAAAAAATGGCTTTTGAGAAATTTTAAAGAGGTGATTGAGGATGGAAATTAGGGACATAGAAGAGTTTGAAGAGATGCAGAGAAAATACCCGCAGGTTGCTCCTAAAGAGTTTGTCGAATTTGTTGAAGAGATGGAGGTTGGGCAGGATGAGTGAGCAAGTGCGTATTGGAGAACTAATCAAGGAGATGCGAGACAACGCATACGGCATAAAAAAGAGTTTTGAGGAGCTTGTTGAGATTGCAGGAGAGGAAAATGCGAAAAAGGAGCTTGAAGGAATAATAGATTATTTACAGGAATTGATAGCAGAGGGTAAAAGAGAATTGGGGGTGTGAGAAAGATGTCTTGGTGGGTTAATTTGATAAGTGCTGTTGGTTTCTTTGTAATCTTGTTTTTGTTTTGTAGAGGATGGTGTGGATATTTGAAAGATGTGGGAGGTGAATTTAGTGGTGAGAGAGAAGATTAAGTATAGAGGTAGAGGATTGAAGACTGATAGGTGGTTCTACGGGTACTTTGTAAAAAGCTACAAAAAGAACAAAAACGGAGATTGCTTCATAGTCGATAGTGATGGACGTTACCACAATGTGAGATGTGATACTATCGGGGAGTTTATTGGCAGAAAAGATGCTAACGGAAAAGAGATATATGAAGGAGACGAGGTTCGGGTAGAAGACGTTAAAAAAGAGGGCATAGTCAGGTACAATGAAGTTTATTGCGAGTGGTATGTTGAGTTTGAAGATGGGCTTACTTTGGATTTCGGTATGGTTGCCCTAATGAATTACAAGGTAAAAGTATTAGGAAATATCTATGAAGAGACGGGAGGGATTGAAAAATGATAATGATAATAGTTTTAGAGGATTTCCTAGAAAGTGCAAAGGTATTCGTGAGTGTTCCTCAGCCAGAAGATTTGAATTTCCGAGGTGTAGATTTGAATGGGGAGGTATATTGATGTCAATATTATATGAGAGATACAAGGGAGTATTCTACAAAAAGATGATGGAAATAGAAAAGAATGACAAGGTTTTCCTTGAAGTCAAATGTCCAACAAAAAGTAGAGGGATAGTGCCGATATACAAGATGAGTGCATCGGGTGGTGCTGTTTTTATAGGTTCTATTCTGTATTCAAAGTTATCACCCATTCTCTTTAAGATGGATGAGGAAGCAATGGAAACATCATTTATGCTTGTAGATTTGCTAGAATACCTACATATTCTTATTGCCGACTACTCCGTTTACGCCGAGCTATTTATTGGTAGTGGATACCTCAACGAGATGCTATCCTACGTTGATTTATTGAAGAAATTGTATAAGTTAGGAGTGAGAGAGGTAATAGACGAACTTTTGGTTGGTGATAACCTTGTGTGTGATACCGAAGTAAAGAGTGTGAAGAACAAGGAGATGTGCAGGAAAATAATAAAGGTTGAAGTAGAGAATCTTACTGACGATTTGAAGAAATATCTTTCAAGATTGAAAATGTATGTAAAAGGCATATCGGCTTTGATGAAAGATGACAGAATGGTAAATTTCTTAAAAAATTATTATACCTTAAAGTCACCGTGCAAAGATTTAGTTTTATTCATCAATAACTTGCTAAATCCCTTCATTGATGAAATAGGAAAGAGGCCAGACATAAATAACCTTGAACACCACTTCAAAAGAAGCAGGGATAAGCCAGAGGATTACATTTATGGATGAGGAATTTTTATATAAAATAATGCCATACATATTGATGAGGTGGTGTCAAAGGTTGTGTATTTGGGGTGCAGGAAATGGGATGGAAAAAGGTTGATTTGAGGTTTTTAAATGAGGGCGATTGGGTTTACCTGAAGGAGATGAAAAATATCTTCATTCCTGCCAAAGTGGTAAAAGTAGGTAACAAGAGAGTGCTTCTAAAAAGCTATTCTTTTGGTAGTGAAAAATACAGGTGGCATCACGAGGTTTATACTAGCGATGATATTGTTGATTTAGAAAGAGAACTAAATGTGGTGAGTTCTATTCTTCGCATGAAAAAGCTCACTCCTTACAAATTAATGAAATTTATGAGGTTCAAAGGATTTGTAATGAATTCTGGAAACACGCATAGTAACTATCAAATATTTTCAAAAGACGGATTGAACGTTGCTGTTGAGTGGGTAAGAGACAAGTTTGGAGAGGAGAGAGCATTTCTGAAATCAATATATTACATAGATGGTGAGGTAAAATGATGAAGTTAGCAGTTGCTATCGGTGTTATTGAGGTTCTGGTGTATGGTTTGTTGTTTTATTGGGAACTTTTTAAGAGATTTGAAGGTGATGAAGATGGATGGTATGAGGAAGATTGAGGTTCGTGGAGATAAGATTTCCGTGTATGGAGATACCTATCCAGTCAGGAATACATTAAAATCTTACAGGCTCAGATGGGACTCTTTTGCGAAAGAGTGGAATGGGAGCGTAGGCAAAATAGGAGTAAAAATGTTGTGGAAGTTAGGGTATGAAATTGGTGCAGAAATATTCGTATCTTCGTATTCTTTGATTGATGAGGTAAAAGGGATTTGCGAAAGGTTCGGTTCTTACGATGACGGGAGGAGAGGATGGATTTTCTCACCAGAAGAAACCATGAAAGTTTGGAAGAGTTTGAGAGGAGGAAATTAAAGTGGATAAAGTTAAGCAGTTGCTTAAAAAAAAGGAGGAAATCGAGAGGGAAATTGAGAAAATAAAAAATGAGAGAGAAAGGTGGGGTGAAAAGTGGAGAAGTGGTGTTTCTGCGTCTTGGTATTTTTATGATAGAGATAGGAGGAGAATAAATACCCTTGAATTTGAGTTAAAAAAGATAAGAAGGGCTATTGAGATTGAAAAGAGAAAAAAGAAAGGTATGGATATGGAAAGATAACGTGTGATGAGAGGTGATTTTGGTGTGGAGTGAGAAAATTAATGTGGGTGTGAAGGAGAACAGAAGGTTGAAGGATGCTTTGGATTTGATTTTCACGAACAAGGCAAAGGGAGAAACATTAGAGGATAGAAGGTTTGAGATACACATATCTGATTTGGTTAAAGAATGTCCAAGGGAGGCTTGGATTTCAAAGAAATATCCTGAAGATATTGAGCTTCAGAGGAAATCGGTACTAAAAATGTGGGGTGGCAAAAAGCTTCATGAAATAGAGTTAAGCAGGGAGCATGAAGTGGAACTGAGGTACAGGTTTGCGAAAGAGCCGTATGGGGTTATTGTTGGAACCGTTGATGAAATAATAAATGACATAGTTATAGACAAGAAATTTTATGCAAAGCTACCGAGAGTCCCTTACAAGCAACACGTGAAGCAGGTGAGTTACTATATGGCATTACTTTGGAGACATGGGAAGAAAGTACGGATGGGAGCCATATACTACATAAACAGGAGTAGCTTTGCCACAAGAGTATTTACATTCACCATGAGCCAAGAAGATTTAGAAAAAGCATTTGAAGAAATGGTAGAGAGAGCATCTTATCTGAGACAGGCTATAATTCACAACTGGGTTCCTCCTAAAACCAATAACGAAGTTGAGTGTAGCAGGTGTGCCTTCAAAGATATTTGCAAGAGTATAGACACAAAGAAAAACCTCGCCAATGCAAATAGGGAAAAAGATGAATATGAGATAGGCATATAATACTTTGAGGGGTTAAAATGCTGAAAATAGAGACAAAGAAGGTAAGAAGCAATACGCCTAGTAGGAAAACAACAATATACCTGCGTGATTACATTTACGATGAGATAAAGCGAAGGAACATAAACTTATCTGGGACTTTGAGAAAGGTTCTTGAGAGAGAACTCTTTGTTCCCTTTCTAGTTGTAGAGCCTTCAATTATTGATGGGAAAAATATAAATGTTGGGAGTATTATTCTTATTCCTAAAAGCAAGGTAAATGTTGTGAAGAAGGACAGAAGAGGAAAATACATACTATATAAGAGAGAGAAGGTAAGAGTCAAGGAAATACCTTGGGAAGTGGTTGATCGAAAAAAATATTTTTACGTGTTTGATTGATGGACGATGTATATATGTAGCAAGTGCTTTATTACGTAAATCTCTAAATATTGCAATACATCTTGCCAATAAGGAAAAAAGGAAAATCCACTCCTTTTTAGATAGCCAGACAAATTCTTCGCTCATATCTTTGCCTTGTGTCCTTTTTTTAGGTAGAAAACACCGAAACCGAAGAACCCTTTTTCCCTGAGTACTTTTGAAAGCCATCTAAGGTCTTTTATCATTCTCTTGAATCTTGTTATTATTGGCTTTGCTTCCCCATAGGTAAATAATCTAACCTTTTTCACACCTTCTCTGGCTATTATTAGAACCTCTCCAGCTTTCCAGAACCTTATGTCTCCTATTTCTATTGGCTTGTACTCCAATTTATTGTATTCGGAACCGATAACTTTTGAACCTCCTTTGGGATTTTCGGAAGATACTGAAACGGGTCTAATTGTCCATATATTCCTTGAGCCTACTTCTTCACTAACAAACTTCCTGCTTCGCTCATCTCCAAGAGAGAACGCAAATATGAACCTATGCCCAGATACAACAGCGTCAGTTACCTCTTTCCCATAGGTGCTTTCTACCTGTGTTAAAGCCTGTATACCTATCACGCTGGTTACGTTCAAGCTTCTACCATAATTCACCAAGTTTTGGTAAAGTGTCAGTTGAGGTACGTTTTGGAACTCGTCAATTATGAAATACTTGCGTTGATTTTCGGTTCCTTTAGATAAAGAGTATTCTATAAGCCTGTCTATAAGCATTCTGTAAATCGGTGCAAGAACATCTCCCTTACTGACATCGTACTCTATGAATAACCTTCTCCCGTTTGGATTCTTTATGTATTCTTTCATGCTTATTTGTTTGAACCTTCTCGATTCGGGGCCAAACGTTCCTTGGAATATTCTTCTGAACTGTGTGCCTAATACTGCCCAAACTGATGCAGCCATTTTTTCCGCTTGAGGATTTAAATACGCAGCCACCAATTTTAACTCTTTGTACTTGTTAAGCATTTCGTAAGTGGTCGCATAGTTGTTCTTCATCACCATATCATACAAATCTGCATTAGTTGGAAGATAATCTTCAAATAACGGCTTCTGGGGGGGAGTTGGCTTGTTTTTGAGCATTTCTTCTCTTTCTTTATCATCTACTGCTACTTTTAGATCCTCTTCCCATTCTTTTAACTCTTTTTCGTAATTGTCCATAGCAAGTTCCCATTCTTCGTAATCCTCTTTAAACATCTCTAAAGCATCCTTGTACATAACGTAAATTATTCCCTCTAAAACCTGCTGTGCTGCGTAGTTCCAAAACTTGTCTTGCGAACTCTTTGTCATCTCTTTGAAAAGTTCGCCTGTAATCTGGGCTATGGAAATGTAAGGGTCTTCTGCAAGTTCTTCATCAGATATACCTTCCTCTTTTAACTTTTCAATAACCTCATCCAAAGAAAGTGGCTCTTTTTCGTTGCTCCTCTCTTTTATCACTTCTTCCATAACATCTCGCATTTTCTCCTGCACTTTTAGAGGGTCTTTTGGTGCTATTTCCTTAAAAATATTCCAAGCGTACGTGCTTTCGTTAGGGCGTATTGAAAGAACGACATCCTCTTTTGTTCCAAATTCTTTCAGATAGTCTCCTTTTGGATCAAAAATCACCCACGCATAATTGTCTCTCGTCGGAAATTGAGCCACCAGCTGCTTTATGAATTCGGTTTTACCACTTCCAGCTGCACCCAGAACCATTATTCCTGTATTTATCCTTCTCAGAACAATTGTTCCATCATCTCTTGTTGGAACAACCAAGTGATTTTCGTCATCTACCAAATCCCTGAACTTGTGATGCTTAACCTTGTAGTAAGGCCTCAAAAATGCCAGAACAAAGAACATATATGGTATGGTTATGACTAAAAACATCGCTAAGTTCCACATAAAATCCCTCTGCACCAGCGGATAAAAATAAGGTAAGATGAACTCGCTCCAGAATCCCCAGAATGGTGCCTTTGCAGGTATGAATGGAAACACTAAAAACATAAAAAATAAAATATTCAAGGCTACTAACCAAACCTGCCAATATTTGTCCTTGTGCCATACCCTCTTGTAAGGGTTATCAAAGTTCGTTGGCTCTCTCTTGTACAAGTGATTTAGAATTAGTGGCAAGGTAAAGATAATGGGGGCAAACAACAATAACCCGAAGGTGCCAAACCATGCCATCTTATTAAGCTCCCTGTTCTCCTCTATATACTTGGCTCTCTCAACATTCACGTATTCAAGAGGTGTTTTCTCAATTTTCACTTCTCATCACCTCAAAACAAGCTCAACTCTCCTATCAAATCTTCAAGAGTCAAATCCTTGGGTGCTTCTCTCTCAATCTCCTTTTCCTCTTCTTTTATCTCATTATCCAGCTCCTCAGACTTCTTCTTTATTATGGCTCTAATCTCACGGCTTTTTGATTTTCCAAGTATCGCCTCGTAATGATTTACCTCCTCACCCAGCACGGAATAAGCAGATGCTCCAATTGGCTCTCCAAAAACCTCTCTTGCAACCTTGTTAAGACGATATATGTTCGCCTTGTTAAACATTATTTCAAACTTGTCATTGGCAACCATAACCACATGAGAGTGCGGGTGAGCAGTATTGTAATGCAATCCATACGCAAATCTGGTCGTTACCAAATTTCTATCTTTTATATAACGCAACAGCGTTTCTCTCGTTTTTTCTGATAAAAAGCGTGGGTCATTGTAGTTTAACGGCGAAAAAATAATCATGCGGGTTATGTAGTTTCTCCTGTACGCCTCCTCCATATCGTAAAGGTTCTGGGCATCAAGCTTTCTCCCTGTTGCCCAAAATATAGTCTTGTATTCTGGCTTGTTGTTTTCAGTTTTTCTCTTGATGTACCACAACAACCTGAAAAGCATATTGTTCCCGTTTCTCTCTAACGTATAAACTCTATTTTTTATAATCATCAACCCACCTCCTCTAACTTCCTTATGGCATCCACTATTGGCCCTATTTTCCTCCATCTTTTATTGACTCTATCCCATATAGAACCATCTGAGTACCTCACCCTCGTTTCCGTCACTTTGATGGGACTAACTCCCTTGACAAACGGCGGATCAGCCATCTCATCATAAAGCAAACTCTCTCCTTCTTCAACATTTTCATCTTCTTTGTTTTCCTTGCTTTGTGGATTGTTCTGTACCTCGTTCTGATTAGCAACTGCTTTATCGTGCGTGGCTCTTCTCCGTTCAGTACCTGTATTATTTCTGATAACTGCTTTTTGCGTTTCTTCCGTGTCGTATATGGTATAATTCTCCCTGCCATCTTGCGATTTTGCCTTGCTTTCATACTCTTCGTAGTAGCTGGAAATGTCCCCTATATCTTCCTCATCTTCATCATCTAAATAAGAAGGTTCTTCTTGTGGGAAAATATTTTCCATTATGCTCCCATTTACAATATTTCTCTCAGAAAACGGATACGCCTCTCTTAACTCTTCGGCTGAGTTATACTCTAACAATGATATGCGTTCTTCAATATCCTCCAATAATTCTGACTTGAATTTCTCCAAAACTTCCCTCTCAAACCTGTCTAAAATATGTTGGAGTGAATTTTCAAGCCAAATCTCTATGTTGTACTTCTTTATCTCTTTCGATTCCCTTTCCATTATCCATCCTCTTAACGCTTCAATGATTATGCTCTCTACTCCTCCCTTCCCAACCTCTTTTCTCACCTTCTCAACCATCTCTTTGGGTATCTTTACCTTGAACTCCTCAAATTCATCATCCATGCCCTTCACCTCTCCTTTTCACCTTTCAAGTTATATCCAGCTTCTTTAATTAATCTCCAGATAATGTCCTCGTATGTTTCCCTCTTTTTTCCTATGTTAGCAAGTGCGTCTCTTAAAGCAACCGTGATTCTAATCGAAGTTACATCTCCTTTCATACTTCATAAATATGCACCATTATATTTAAACATATCTAATATGCGTAAATATGTTTGATATATTTGTTATGTATTATTATGCTCAAATATGCTTAGGTATATATACCTCATATACATATATATGTTTACATCAGTAAACAAGCTTATGTATAACTGCGAGGATTTTGTCTGGCTAATGGAAAGTTTCGACGAAACTTTCCATTAAAAACCTTTATAAAAGCAATAAAAAATAAAAAGAAAAAAGGGTAATGCCTCAAAGGTGGGTCAAAGTAATTTCGTTCAGTAGATTTAACCACCATTAACTATCCAACCAAACCATAGGAACATTACTCCAGATACAACGGCTCCTATCACTATGTCTATTTCTATCGCTATCTTGAATATCTTTTTGCTCTTTGATTCTGCTTGTGGCTCTTCTTCTACATGAGCCTTGAAAACATAGATAGCCCACACTATCCAAGGTAAAGCCATCAGTAATACTGAAGGAGCCACTATTACGAACCAGTATATCCTGTTCAAAAACTCTTTCCAAGTCACATTACCTTGCTGGTCATTAGTAGCAGTTGCTGAAACGCTGTAATAACTCACTTTGGGTTGAGTAGCAGCAGAAACTTGCGTCGCTGCCACCATCCCGAACAACAATATCAATACCAATACCATCACAAACTTTTTCATTCTTTTCCACCTCCCATATCGGGTTTCTCCTCTATCTCTACATTGCTGGTAATAACCGATATGTGTGCTATGCCCTCAGAATCAATTTCCTTCGCAAGTAATCCCTTACCAACAGCGTACTCTATCACAAACTTCACATCTTGCTTTGTGGCACCATCCACACGCTTTGTTATTACATCTAAAAGTGCCTTGTATTCAACGTTCTTCTTCCTGCCAAGATACGCCATGACTTCATCAAGAATCTCTTTCTCCATCGCTGTTAATCCGTCCTCCTCATCCTCTTCTTTCTCCTTCTTACCTCTCATCAAAAATAACGCAGCTAACACTCCTGCTATTATTAAAGGTAAGGCTATCGCAATTACTATAATGCCAGGGAAACCAGAATCACTTGATGGGTGATGTGTTGTACTACTTGAAGTGGGTTTTGCGAACACGCTCCAAGAATACTTCACAACATTCACACCATCGCTGATCTTCAAAATGACTTCATGCGTTCCTTGAGGTAGGCTCACTTTCAAGAACTGGTCATGCCCTACTACTCTTCCATCGATTATCCACGTGTAATTAACGGGATTTCCATTCGGATCTTTGGCATTTGCATAGAACGTGACATAATTGTTAGCGGTGACGTTCTGTGGAACATTATACTGTACCAAACGGGGTGGATAATTGTAATCAACTATTATTTTAGCAGTTGCTTCACCGACATTTCCTGCCATGTCATAAGCATAGATGTGTATGTAATACGTGTAGTTATTGGCAAATTTGAGATGTAGATAACTTGCGTTTCCTGACAAGTTATACTGCTTCCAGAATGCTAAATTCATTTCTCCTAGCGGTGTGCGGTAAATCTTCACTATTATCTTTGCAATGAATGGGCTGTTTGGATCATTGGCACTCCAATCTATCGTGTAGTTAAAGGTCTTTGTGAGAGTGACGTTTGAACCACTCGTAATTTTCACAACTGGCTTAACCCAATCTACTATCACTTGGCCAAGAGTGACTATACCGCCGTGATTACCTGCCCTATCGTAAGCCATAGCTCCTATATGATAAACTCCCTGCTCCTTGAAAGTTACGGTTACAACTACCGTGATATTCGTTGAGTGGCTTCCATTAACGTAATAAACTCCTATGTTCTCCCATCCTCCTCCAAGGAACCTCATATATATCTTGAAGAAGGATATTCCTGAGCCTGTATCATAGCCATTAACCTTGAACGTTAGATTGTGTTGATTTGTGTATTTGGGCAACTCGGTTGCATTAACTACTGGTGGTGTTGTATCTACTATAACCCATGTACTTGTTACATTGCTCTCCACTCCAACATTATTTATGAATATCGCTTTAATTGTATAGTTTCCATCTTGTGGTGCATCTACAACAATCTCACTTTTTAGAGCCATTGTCTCCCATGCCTTGTCTCCAATCTTAATTTTCATTTCCACTACTTTGAATACTGGGTCTGTTGCATTGATATAAACCGTGAACTTTACATTACTTGTAATGTGGGAATTCACTGTTAGCGTTCCTGATGGGCGATGCTGTATCTCATAAATCCATGTCTTAACCGATGAGATGTGTCCCCAAATGTCCTTGACATAAATTTCAATAGTGTAATTCTGTTCTTGGTCTGGGAGATTTACAACAACCTCTTTGCTACTGCCCCACACAATTTCTCCTCCATTAACTGAATATCCGTATCCTCCAACTTTCGTGTTGTCTGTGGCATTTACCACTATTGTTGTCTTATTCGTGAACGAAATGTAGTGTTGTACCCAAATGCTCTCGATTGTCGGCGGGGTTATGTCCACATAAACCTGCTTCTCTAAACTTGCCGTGGAACCAACATTATCCTTCACCGTGACATTTATGGTATATTCACCACTTTGAGAGAGATGCAGTTCGTAAGTGTCTTTGTAATCTATCCATCCGCTATTAAACACAACAGCACCTGCAAGGAGTGCCTGTATCTCCATTTGTGATATTCCTGCGTTAGCAGTTGCGTTAATGAGTAGAACCACATTACCCCATCCAACTCCCTCGCTTGTCTCGTTCTGTATGGTGAAACTCAATTTCGGTGGCCCTAGCGTAACCTTGAATGATGCTGAATATATTTCACTAACATGGCCAACGTAATCTTCAAACTGAACTTGAATGTAATGCTTTCCTATTGTATTGACATGAACTGTAAAGCTTGTGGTGTAGTTCAACCAATTACTCCATGTGCTGTTGTCCAAGCTGTACCTGAAATAAGATACCCATGTGCCGTTATCCGTTGCATTCAATCCTATCGTTACATTTAGAGAATCATAAACGCTTTTCACTATAATTCTTCCATAAGGTGGTTCAGTATCAACGTAGAAGGTCAGGGTATATGCCTTGCTCACGTGTCCTACTCCATCTTTTAATTTGATCAACAGGGTGTTCTTTCCTTCCTTACTACTCATTAACTGAAAGCTATGAGTGTAAGCAATGTCTTTCCAAGTATCACCATTAAGAGAGTAGATTATATCTTTAACTCCAGTCACATTATCCGTGGCATTTACCCAAACCACTACCTCTCCAGTCTTGCTATATTCTGGCACAACATTATAACTCGTAATATACGGTGGGTACAAATCAAGAGTAAATGCGTACGAATAAACCTGAGAGGTATTGTTAGCCACATCCATAAATTGCACGTATATGGTGTGCTGTCCCTCTTTGTTGGGCATTATTATCTTCGCTGAATAGGAGCCATCTTTGGGTGCGTTAGGTATTGCGTACCAAACACTCCAAGAACCATCATCCATCTTGTATCTGTAATATGCCACACCATAGTTATCTGAAAGCTGCATATCTAATTTTGCGGTAGAATTTCCAACGACCGATGCACCATTATTTATACTTATGCTGCCTGTTGGAGGTGTGTTGTCTATGAAGAAGGAAACGTCTATCGATTTGCCTTCCATATTCCCAGCTGAATCTTCTCCAACCAAAGCAACTCCATACCATCCCTGTTGGGTCAAATTCATCCATACGTATTGTGGAGTTCCGTTATATTTGCCATAGAGTACCCAAGTTATGTTGTCTTGGGTGTAATAAACATAAATACATTGAATGCCCGTACCTCTCTTAAGGATTTCCACGTGGATCTTAACCGTCTTGTTAAAATATTTCCCATTTACATAGCCAGTTACTCTCGGTACTGTGGTACTGAGTTGGAAAGTCAAAACGTTGCTTTTTGCTGTGTTTCCTGCCTTATCCATAGCAACGACGTACCATGAGTAATTACCGTCGTTTAAAGATATAGAAGTCGTGTTTTCTGTTAAATTCTTGTATATCACGTTTCCATTATCGGTATTTTTGATTACAAGCTCATAGCCTTTAAAGTTCTTATCTGTGGAAGCAGTCCAAACAAAAGTAACAACTCCATTTCCTCCCACAAGTCCTGATGGTTTGACAGCTTTCGGCGTGGTTGGTGCAACGGTATCTATGTTCAAAACATAGGTTTCATTGCTTCTTCTTGTGGCTCCATCATTATTCACAGCAAGAACGTACCAAGTTATCGAATATTCGCCAGTAGGCAAAGAAGCATTGTATTTTGTGTTTGTCGTGGTAATGTTGTGATACGCTTCATCATAATAAAGCACCAAAATGTAATCTTTTAACCCTACATTTTCATCAACGCTTTGCTCCCATTCAAATGTGACTGCGGTTTTGTTTGTGTATATATTATTTGAAGGCAAGATTAAATCAAATGGGGTCGGTAAAGATGTGCTAACAGTGAATTCCCAAGCCCCATTTGAGTCCGCAATCTCGTTTCCTACATTATCTACTGCTATCATCCACCAGTACCAAACTCCATTTGCTAACTGAACCGTTATGTTATAATGGGTAGTGGATGCTTTTGTTATATTAAATATCCACCTTGCACCACTATAATCTAAGAGATTCGTCGGCTTGGTTTCGCTCAACACTAAAATATAATGAGAGAACCCAGAACCACTATCTCCTGATGCAGTCCAATTGAACCCAGGGGATGAGTTCTTTACAATGACATCTTGCTGCGTCTTATAATCTACACTAACCAACGAAAAGCTGTTTGGAGGTGTGGTATCTACAATAACACTCTCTTTCGACACTCCTTGATTTCCTGCCTTATCTTTAGCATATACATATATTGTGTAGGTTCCGTCAGAAACAACATTCCCGTTGGAGTTTTTGCCGTCCCAAACCCAAGAAAGTGATGTAGAATAACTGGTTGTAGTGTGCGTAATTACCAATGTTCCAGAGGATGAATAAATCTTAATTGTGAATGTTGCCTCTTCTGAAGCAGTTGCTGAAATTGTTAGCGTGTCTTTTATTCCATCACCATTTGGCGAAAAAGCGTTTAGGGATTCACTCACACTAACACTTGGAGGAACAGTATCCAAAGTGAAGTCAAACACGCTTGATTTTTCAGAATTCCCTACTTTATCATAAGCTACAACATACCACCAGTAAACCCCATCTCCTGCAAGAGTAACCGATTGCGAAGTTGAAGTTGTGTTAAACTCTTTCTTAAATCCACTTCCATTATAAACCACAAGTATATAATATCCTATACCAGAGCCGCTATCTGATGCTGCTTCCCAAGTGAATGTTATAGTTGTTTCGTTTGTATAGGTATTGTTGGCAGGATAAGTTAGAACTGCTGCCGTCGGTGGTGTGTTATCCACATTAATTGTAATCTGTGCAGAACCATTGTTCCCTACTTCGTCTGTTGAATAAACATAAATTACATACGAACCATCTGGCACCTTTGTAGTATCCCAAGAATATGATATTGAACCACTATTTGATTTCTGAACCCAGCCAACATTCTTTATATATATGGCCATATTTGCCACGCCAGAAACACTATCGGTAGCAGTTGCTGAAATGGTTATTGTTCCTTTCACCCATTCATTATTCGTTGGGTTTGTAATTGTAATTGTTGGGGGTGTGTTATCTACCGTGTATGTTTTACTGGCAGAGGCAGTTAAATTAACCTCATCGTAAGCAACTGCTTTAACTGTGTGGTTTCCGTCTGAATAGGATGTTGTATCCCATGTGTATGTGCATGGCGAAGATGTAAATGTTTTGATAAGAGTTCCATCAATATACAACTCAACCTTGACTAGTTTAACATTATCACTAGCCGAAATCTGGATCGTAACATTTCCATTAATATAAGTCCCAGTTGGTGCAGTTATGCTAACTGAAGGCGGTGTGTTATCTACATAATATGTTTTTGAAGTACTTGATGTTAGCCCTGCTCCATTATATGCTACTACTTCAACTGTGTGGTTTCCGTCTGAATAGGATGTGGTGTCCCAACTATATGAATAAGGAGATGCAGTAGCAGTCCCTACCTCAGTTCCGTCTATATAAAACACCACTTTTGTTATCCCTGAGACACTATCACTTGCTGATGCCTCTATGGTTACTGTGCCATGAACGTATGTTGATGTTGGAGAAGCGATTGATACACTAGGTGGAGAGTTATCAACCGTATATGTCTTGGTAACAGATGAAGATAATCCCACCCCATTATATGCTACTGCTTTAACCGTATGTGAGCCATCTGAGTAAGATGTAGTGTCCCAACTATATGAATAAGGAGATGTTGTCATAGTGGTGATTTCTGTGCCATCTATATACAACACTACTTTTGCTATTCCTGAAGTGCTATCTGATGCGGATATATCTATGGTTACTGTGCCATGAACGTATGTTGATGTTGGTGCGGTTATAGAAACTGATGGTGGGGAATTATCTATCGTTATGGTTATGCTTGTTTGTTTAGAATTCCCAGCCTTATCATAAGCAACTGCGTAGATAGTATGTGTTCCATCACTCACAGAAGAAGTGTCCCAACTAACACTATAAGGAGATGTAGTAGATGAACCTATCTCATTTGAAGATGTTACTGAATCATAATAATACACAACTTTAGCCATACCAGAACCCGAATCTGAAGCGGAAACCTCAATAGTGATAGTTCCAGTTACATAAGCTCCGTTAGACGGCTGAGTGATGCGAACACTTGGGGGTGTGTTATCGATATAAATTGTTATTTTAGTAGAAGCCATATTGCCCACATTATCCGTGGCATTTACCCAAATATAATATGTTCCATCTGATACTTGCGTGGTATCCCAACTATATGATATTGACGTAGAAGAAGATGTCTGAACCGTTCCTAACGTGGATATAGCTATGCTCATTGAAGCCACGCCTGAACCCGTATCTGATGATGTTGCGGAAATGGTTACTGTTCCTCTATACCATGCGTTGTTGGAAGGAGAGCTAACGGATATTGTTGGTGGTGTGTTATCTACATAATATGTTTTGGATGTGGTATATGTGTTTCCTGCACCATCCACAACAGTTACTTCCACCGTGTGAGAGCCATCGGCTACTTGCGTGGTGTCCCAGCTATACGTTTCTGAAGCACTTGCTGAATTAACAGTCCAACTATCAACTTCATTTCCATCTATGTAAAGGGTTATTGTAGATACTTCAAAATTGTCCGAGGCCGATATATCAATAGATACCGTGCTATGAATATAAGTACCCGTGGGAGCGGTTATACTTGCTGTTGGTGGTGTATTATCTACCGTTACATTTTCGTATGCTTTCTGAACGTTTCCTGCTTTATCTTCAGCAACTGCTATGAGGGTATATTTTCCATCTTGGAGAGAGGTTGTATCCCAAGAAACAGAATAAGGAGATGATGTTACACTTCCTATTTCTTGCTGGGCCGTAGAACCAGCAGGTTCATAATAAAAAGTCACACTTGCAATCCCCGAGGTTGCATCACTTGCCGTAGCTTCAACAGTAACTGTGCCTTTGACGTAAGAACCATCAGAAGGACTGGAGAACGACACGCTTGGGGGAGTATTATCAACTGTAACATTAATGCTTGTCTGCTTTGTGTTTCCAACCTCATCGTAAGCAACTGCGTAGATAGTGTGAGAGCCATCACTCACCGCAGTAGTATCCCAAGAAACTGAGTAAGGGGATGTAGTTGATGAACCTATCTCATTTGAAGATGTTACTGAATCATAATAATACACAACCTTGGATACCCCTGAACCTGAATCTGATGCAGAGGCCTCCAACGTAATCGTGCTTCTAACATAAGCTCCATTTGAGGGAGAAGTTATACTCACCGTTGGTGGTGTGTTATCTACATAATATGTGGCATAAGCATAGGCGGGAGGTACTGGAGTTCCGTCAGGTGCATTTTGTGTATCAACCTCAACTTTAATTTTATGACTTCCATCCGAGTAAGAGGTTGTGTCCCAACTATATGTTTCGGTTGCAGTATTGCTGTTGGGACTCCATACTTTAACATTCGCTGAATCTATATAAAGGTATATAGCACTTATTTCTAATCTAACCCATGTACCTGCACTAGAATCATAATACTCTCCCCCTGTTGCAGATATATCTATGTTTACAGTTCCACCAACCCAAGAATTGTTTGCAGGGCTGGTTATTTCTGCTGTTCCTGCTTGTGTTTCTGTGGTAGTCAAAGAGGGGGCATTCCCTGAAAATGCTGAAATATCCAACGCCGTATTTCTAATGATACCTGCATTCATCAAATTGTCTGAAATTGCTTGTGCGGACTTCTTAATGCCACCTATTGTTATATGTATTACTCCATTTTCAAAGAAGATGTGTGTTTGAGCTTTCTTTTGAGTTTGTTGGATTTGAACTGTTGTACTAGGTGAAGCAAATACCAACGCTGCAAACGGAGAAGATAACATTAGCAACACGATTATAAAAATGAGAAACTTTCCTTTCATTTTAATCTACCTCCTTTGGTATTTCAATCTTTTTCAAAACAATTTTGGATCCGCTTCCGTTGTTTTCCACTTTCAATAAGAATATGTCGTTTTGCTGGAAATTTTGCTCTTTGCGTATTTTTGATGGTATGGTAATCCTGCCCTGTGAATCCATCCTCACCCACTTTATCTTTTCATCACCTTCACCACTCATGAGATTACCTCCATATGAATATCCTTTAAGGGTGTTTTACTATTTAAACATTTTGAATAATCACTAAAAAAGCAATAATCAACTTCACCATTTCACCAAAAAGGTTTTTACTTCCTGTTTTAACGTAAAACAGGAAGTATATCTGGGTAGGAACCCTCTTTTTAGAGGAGATAAAGAGTGTTATGACGATATTAATACTTTAAATTTTAAGAAAGTAAAGTATTAATACTATGAGAGCATATAATTTAAATATGAACGCCGACGGGTTAAATGGAGGTGGTGGAGCAGACGAGACTTTGCAGTTTCTCACGCCATTAGAAGTAGATATGTTGGCTGAACAGATTTACAGAAAAGAGACAAAGTACCCTTACAGAGAAATAATCTATGGATTACTATACACGGGAATGAAATACCATGAACTTGTTGATTTCCTGAAAAATCCAAATTGGTTTGATAGAAAAAAGAAAATCATACACATGGGCGACGTTAAAAGAAACAACAGGGTAATTTCTCACGCCAGAACAATATACCTCTCATCCCAAGGGGTTATTTACGTGGATAATTTCCTCAGATATACAAAAGATTTGCCAAATGTGAATATTTTTAGTTACCTTCTAGCATACTGGGGCAAGAAGATGGGAAAGCCGTGGATTCGTGCAAGGGTTCTTCGCAATACTTGGAGTTGCTGGTTAGCAATTGCTTACCCACACCACATCCCAAAGATTCTGGTGAGCTTGGGCTTTTCATCATCAACGCACTTGCTTAAATGCCAGAGAAGATATTTTTCGGAAGCAGATTTGAATGAAATAAAATTAAGAACTCTTGGGTGGAGCGGTGCTGAATGGTGAAGCCTATGAAAGACGAAAAGTGGAGAGAAGTAACTTACGGATTGTGGGAAGGAAAGTGGGGTAAGATAAAGGTGGGCAAGGAGATTGTGTTTATGATTGACTATGTGGGATTGATGCAAGTTACTGACAAGTTCTATATCACGATTCACGGGAAGTTGTACGCTGAAAAGAACAAGGAGGGAAGGTGGGAGCTGAAGGTTTATTGGTATCCTTCAAAAAAGAAGCAGGTGCTTCACACGACAAGTGATTTTTGTGAGTTAATTTACGTTGCGAACAGGCTAGTTGATTATCAGATGTACAAATATTACAAAAGATGGGACTGGAAACCAATAAAACTCAAAAAATGCTGGAAAGGTAAATGGAAGAAGGGATTTTTGACTACGGACAAGTTGATCAGGCCCAAGGAGGTGTGATTGTGAAAATCATTATGAAGCAGGGAATAAGAATTTTCAGACCCTCAGAATTGGATTCCCTGATTGATGGTGTCGTGAACATTTGCACCAAGAGAAGTTGCGAGTATATGTGGTTTGAAATACTGAACGCTCTTCTCTACACGGGGATGAGGTACGTGGAATTGCAGAGGTTTGCTGGACATAAAGAATGGTTTGATAAAACCACAATGAGTATCTACCTGCCCAAAGAGGCATCCAGAAAGAAAAAGAGGACGATGCCAGACAGATACGTGTATTTATCCTCACAAGGAGTGGTAATTGTTGATAACTTCCTGAGAAGAGTTAAAAAAGTTCCGCAACTGCGAAGTGCAAATTGGATTTTGAAGAAAGCTTCTGAAAAGACTATTGGTTCAAAGGGGGTAAGTGTAAAATCCTTTCGCAAGACGTGGGAATCGTGGCTCGTAGTCAGTTATCCAAATAGCATTCCTTTGATTTCCATGTCCCAAGGACACACAGAGCTTGTGAGTTTAAAACATTACCTCAACATTCCTTTCTCAAAAGAAGACATAAAGGAAATAAAGGTAAGAACTGCTGGGTGGGGTGGATTTAGAAGCGTGTAGAAAAGTGATGTATATAAATGAATACCAAAATGCCTATTAGGCGATGCTAAATTTTTTGGGATACCTTTATATACTTTGATGACAATGAGGTCTTCAGGGAGGTCGTGTGTGGTGATTCTGAAGACGATGAAGGTAGCAACAGCTGAAAAAAACTTCAAATTCGTATTGACAGATGAAGATTTTAGTTTAGAGGTTGGGAGTCCAGACGTGGGAGCGAAAGTAACGAAGGATTCGCTGATTCTTCTGGAGAGAAGATGCCCTGATTGTGAGTTAAACTACAACCCGCAGGAATTCTCATTGTATAGTGCTTTTGTGGAAGGTTACTATTTTAAGTATGACCCCCACAGAACTCTAAAAAACCATTGGATAATATTAAAAACCGAGAGAAATTCAACTTTTGGCATATCAGACTTGTATTTTGGCTTAAAAGCAATGAGAGTGCATCATCCCACGATTTTTATTTCAAAAAAGAGGCATTTATTCGCTCTTTTATTGATGAAGCAAATGCTAAAACAAGACTGGCTAAAGACGGATTTTGACGCAGAAATTAAGGATAAGGGCATAATTTTGCAAAGATTTATGAAAAACTATGCAACTTTCAGAAAGGTACTCTATTATTCCATCACGCATAACATTTTCAAAAACATTCCATCAATAATTAATTATTTTCCGCTCTTTATAGATTTCTTGAGGATGCACTCTACACAGAAATTGTATGTGGGTGACCCTTACAGAATGGAAAAAGAGATTGAAAAATTAACATCAGAAGGATGGAAAAATCTAATTAAAAGTAATAAGGGAGATTACATATACCCAATAGGCATATATAAAAGCAAGTTGTGGGATGACAAAATATTGTTAGTCCTGCCCAGAGGGCTGGTTTACACAAGTGGAATTGATTATAGAGATTTTGAAATTTTAGTTAGGTACGCCATAGGATTTGACAAGCTATCTAGAATTCTCAAGACAAAGAGAGATTACAACTATTTCATTCCAACCAAGAATTTTTACAAGTTTATTACTCCTTGTCCCTCTCTTAAAAGAGTGGAGAACGTGTTTTTCAAAACCTACAATCCATCAGATACGAAAATAAACCTGAAAAAATACAAGGGTATTGAAAACGCAACGAAGAGAGTATGGAACATGGAGAACAAATGGTGGGAGGTTGATGAAATTGCCCTCTAAATCCGTTGTATGTGATGTTTGCCCTCACAAATGCGTGTTGGAGGAGGGAGAAGTTGGATTATGTGGAGTTAGAAAAAATGTTGGAGGTAAAATCGTCAACCTGACTTACGGGAAGGTAAGCATCGTGGCCGTGGAAAGCATAATGAAGAGACCTATATTTCATTATCATCCAGAATCAATGTTGCTCTCCCTTGGCTCAATCGGGTGCAATTTGAAATGTAAATATTGCCAGAACTACATGATTTCCCAGTTAAAAGCAGATGAGTACAGGCACTTCCTTGAGCTACCACCTGAGAAAGTAGCAGAACTTTCGGCAAAGTACGATGGTGTTGCATTCACTTACAACGAACCGCTGATTAATTATGAGTATGTTAGAGATTCTGCAAAAATGGTGAAAGATGCTGGAAAGATTGTTGCTGTTTCAACGAATGGATTTGTTGAAAAATGGGTTTTAGATGAGGTTTTGCCTTATGCTGATGCTTGGAACGTGGATGTCAAAGCATTTACGGATGATTTTTACAAGAGATACACGGGTGCTTGGCTCAAACCAGTTCTTGATAATATTGACTACCTGCTAAGCAAGGGAAAGCACGTGGAGATAACTTATCTAATGGTTCCAGATTTGAATGATGGTGTGAGTGAGCTTGAGAGGTTTGCAGAGTGGGTAGCGAGTAGGAACGTTAAAGCGGTTCACATACCGAGGTTTTATCCCCACTACAAGATGATGAACAAGGAGCCAACGAAAATGGAGAAAATAGAGCAATTTGCTGACATATTGCACGATGCAGGTGTGAAGAACGTTCATGGAGGATGGGAAGAGTATTATGGGTTGTGGGAGGTAAAGAGATGAGTATGGTAATTGAGAACGAAAAAGAGTTGATAAAACGCCTTAAAAAAAGTGCAAATTACACAGTTGCTAAATTAAAAGATAGAATAAATAGAGCATTGGAGAGTTACGATATTGAAAAGGAGATGAATGATGCGGTTAGCAAGGTAGAAATTACCAGAGGTATTTTGAAAAGTATGCTAAAACTAATAAAGGACACAAAAGATAACGTTAAAAAAGAGGAAAATTTTGATTTAAATTACGTTTATGGCATTGCTAGAGATTTTGCAAATTTGATGTACATGATGTCTAAAAGGGATTATGATGTTAGGTTCTCAATAAGTGACAAAATCTCAAACACAATCTACCAAAACAACGCAAATGAGGAAAAAATAAAGGAAATGAATGCATACAAAGATGGTTTCATAAACATACTGAACTTTTTGGAACAAAGCATAATCAAAATTTTGGATGATTTTGACAAGAAGGTTGCAAAAGCGTTTGACAAGATGAACAAAAAGTCAGATGAGATAGATGATTTCTATAAAAAACACCCTAAATTTTTTGAAGAGTTGAAAAAAGTGTTCAAAGATGATGCTGAAAATTTTGAACTAAAGGGAAAAATAATGGACAAACTCAAAAAAGAGAAAATAGAAAATCCTCGTTTCGTTCCCTTCCCAACTGGAGACAGGTACCCTGACTCAGATGACTTTGGAAGAGCTAAATTCATACATATTTTTGCAGAAGACCCTAATACCAAAGCGTTCTTACTCAGGGTGTTGGGTGGAATAACGACTATTGGTGCGTTCTTGGATGAGCAACTGCTTAACAAATTGGATAAAATCTGGAGCCAAATAAAAAGGATTAAAATTCTGTCGTTGCTCAAAGAGAGTGTCAAAAACGAAAGGCCCAAACCTTTTGTCGAAACTCCCGTATTCAAAATAAAGGAGTTTAATGAAAACGATTTAAATGACTTGAGAATAGACGAGTTCTGCTCCACCTCAAAACTCTTTGATTTAAAGAAGCTCAAAAGTTGGGATTACGAAGTAAAAAACAGCCACAAAACCCTTGGAGAAGTTTTAAGAGATGTTGAAAACATAGTTTCTGACGGAAATTTAGTCGTGGCCTTTTTTGGTTTTCATTGGATAAATAATGTATGGAGTACGAATCTTGGTGATTACATACAAGAACACGAATATAATAGTGGATATGCACTTTTCAAGAAGGAGGAAAATACTCTCAAACCTATTGTGTTTTTAGTTAAAGATCATAATTATCGTTACTCAAATGACCCACCCTTGTATGTTATCAATGATTTATTAAAAGTAGTCATAACTGATTATGCTAAATCAATTTTGAAAAAGATGAAGAAAAATATGTCAATAGATGATATGGGGAGGTGATGATAAACGGCAAGTTCAAAGCAAGGAATATCGCTAAGAGCAAAAAACACTACAAAGTTGTTTGATAGCTTTGTTTCCGAACTTCTCTACCTTTTGGAAGATAGTACATCCCTTGACCGCATAACTCAAAGCGTTAAAAATATGGACTACAAAACGTTTTCAGACGTTATAAATGAGATAGCATCCACAAAGTATAACTCTCTGAAAATGACTTTGGAGGTTCTTTATTCATTCTTCAATAAAATAAAGAAAGACGTGTCGGATTTAAAGATTATGTCTCGCAGCGAGGGAGAAAAGGCAAATGACGAACTTTTAGAGAGCATACGTCTTTACACCGAAAAATTGAACGCTTACCTAGAAAAAAGTGGGCATAGGCATTTTCTCAGGTTCATTTTAAATTACATTTTTAAAACGCAGTTGCTACCTCTCTACCTTTTTACTGGTAGTTTGTTCCGTGGCGATTATGATTCGTTGTTGGTTCTTGTTGCAAAGAGTCAGCGTCTCTACTTGGGCAGGGAATACTTCCCGTTGATAACAGATTTTTATTATATACAGGATCTTGATATAAAACCAAATCACATATTTGTAGATGGAATTGTATCCTTTTTTTCAATGCTAAAAGTTGTGGCTCCAGACTTGTATGACAAATTCGCAGAAAGGATAACCGAAGCTGGAAAAAGAATTGAGATGGAGATGGAAGAAGTCAGAAAAGAGTTGGGTAACGATGTTCTTTCAATACCATCAAAAGAAATCTTTGATTTCAATTGGCACGTTGAACAAATGCTATCAAAATCAAAAGAAGATAGGAAAAGTAAATACTTATGGAAAGTCGTAAAAAATGAGATATTGTCCCAAATGCTGTTTGAAGGCGATGCGGGTATAAAACCCAGAATACACGTATGGAACGCTTTAAAATACATGATGAGAAATCCTCAAGAAGTCGTGTTTGTTGAAGATAGGGGGGCAAGTTTTGAGCTGGTGTCAAATCAACAGAATGCCATGTATTACATCCACAAAGCCAATTACGAAAATCCGTCTCTTGTTTTATGGAGCAGTAGAGAACACGATTTTGATTATGCGAGTGTCAGAAATGCGTTCTTGAGCAAAACCACAAGCTATCTGAGGTTCAAAACCGAGGCAATAAACTATCTCTTACACCCTGAAAAAGCACAACCAATCAAATTTATAGAGCCTGAAAAAGTTATCACAACTCCATTTTCCAATAAAAAATATGAAATATTCAAGACGCCTTTCTCAAACTTGTTCAGAAAATGCGTACCTGATTCTTTAAACATATCCATTCGTGCATACTCCATTTTCCCTTTCAGTTCAAAAATTTACCATCATCCCTTACTTAGCACCCATAATTTTGAGAGTAGGAAAAACACGCTAAACGTCTCTCCAATCCCGAAAAAGGTATTGAGTGTAGCAGCAGAAAACTTTAATGAATATATGAGCTATAAAAAAATACACGAAGAGTTTTGGAAATTCTTGAGAAGAGAGATGGTTGAAGAGAATTTGGTGAAACCAAACGATGAAGAGATGATTTATAAAGCAAGTGCTACACTAAAAAATTATAGAGGAACAACCAGAAAAAGCTTTGTTGTCCTGCTCATAAAAGACTTCAAATCCGTTCTCAAAGAGATAGATGAAGAAAACACCTATCTCCCTCAATCTTTGAAGGAAATTTACCATCAATACGCACCTGTTCCTACAAGTTGTCAAGAATCTGCCACTTGCCAAGAAATTCCTCTAAACGACCCTTTGTACACTACTGATAAATTTAACAAAATATCTTACTTGAGATTCTTTGATGATTTAGTTATAATACTCCAAGGAGCCAAAAACAAAGAAGAAATAAAGAAAAAAACCAACCTCATCCGCTCTCTTGTAAAATATGCTCAGGTAATAGAATTTTACGAATACAAAAAAACGAGAGAGGCTATCGCTATAGGAGAACTATACGTGAAAGATGGGGACAGGTTCAAGCGAATAAATGAAATATATGAAAGAGGGGGATTATATTTTCAGCCGACCTCAACTCACATCCTTGAAGAACTCTTCAAAAAATTCTTTGCAAATTACTTGGAGACGGTGAAAGAGAAGCTAAAAAGGAAAATTGACGAGGCATATCTTGATTATATGAAAGAGAAGGGATTTGTTATTGAAGAGGCAAATAAAAGAGGTGGTGAGATTGAATTATAAAGGTGGGGCAAAGATAATAGCCAAAAACAGAGGAAAAGAATTTAAATATGTTCTGAAAGATATTCTGAAAGTAGTTGGTGAAGACGTAGAGGAAGCAAAGAAACTGATGAAAGACCCTTACAAAGCAGCCATGATAATGTATGGAGGAGATGAATACGATTACTCATTTGGTTATTCTTTTGAGAATTTCATAAATAATATTAAAGACGATATGAGAAAATTAAAGCAAAATTCCCTAAAAGCAAAAGAGAGAGGGCTTACTGATGATGTTAATAGTTTTTACTTTGAGCTTTTGAAAACGTACAGAGATGCCCTCAGAGAAGAACTTGAGAAAGAGGGTTCCTTGGAGATTTTTGACTCAATACTCAAAAGCCTGTTCTACACGCACATTCTCTCCTTTCTCTACATTAATGGCTTCTTTTATGAACCCCACCTTTCAAACTACGTTATAAAACGTCCCAGAGACTCCATTATCAAATTTGCAAATAGAGTTTTGTTTGATAATCCTTTTTGTTTAAATTTATTTAATGGTTGGAGTGATATGAACTTTGCAATTAGATTCATCTCGCTGTTTATGAAAGAAGGGGAAATAGATTTTCTCAAAGAGTTTCAAAAAACACAAGAAAAAGTCCAGAGGGAAATCAAAGAGATAGAAAATGAGCTTCCAGAAGGGTTTTGGGAATATGGGAAATTCTTTTTGAATAAAGATGAGCCTCCTTTCTTCAAAGATTACAAACTTGCATTAAAATACGTAACAAGAATCACAAAACTATACTTCACAAAGTTATTTGAAGAAACCAAAAAAAATTTAGAGAAATATCGTACAAATCCGAATTATGAAAATTGGTACGTGGTAAACTGGTGGGATGTTTTTAAAAAACTGGTATGGGATATAGAGAAGAAGGGGGCAATAATGGCTTACGAAGAGAGTGCAACTTATGGTAACGGAGTAAATGACGTTTTATCACAGGTAGGTTTTGGGTATTATGTAAAAAACAAGGAAGTATTCGATTTTCTGTTCAAAACAGACACTTTCCCCAAAATTAAGGGTTTTGAAAAGATAGAAAGGGAGGGAATCAGTTATGTTTCTCCTCTTATAAGTGGGTTACTTTACGATCCCCATATTGATATTTGTTATGATTGTCCATTACGAGATGATAAAGCAATTCTTTCTCCCATTCCCAAGGTACTAAACTACACTATTTATTCTGGAGATGAAATATACTTTTACAAGTTCAGGTTCCCGCTATTTCCTGTTAATAAAGACATAATTGATATTGCAGACAAGAAGGTTAATGAGACGATTCAGGTTGTGTTGGGTAAAATAAGAGAAATGGTGTGGGAAAAAATCAAAAGACGAATGACACAAAGGGATGGAAAAACCAAGGAGGAAATTTTTAGAAAAATACTGAATATTCTAAACACCAAACATCCTCCAACTAAACCATCAAGCATCTACTTTTATTTTAAAGACGAAAGCATCTTTCACAAAAAGGATTTATCCATCGAACTGAGGCAACCGCTACCAAAAATAACTGGAAATTTGCTAGAAGATATTAAAAAATACCTAGAACACGCAGACGTGGTTGCAATTAGTGAGTATTACATGACACGTGAATATGAGGGTTACATAAACATTTATTTTAAAGGATATGATGGACGTTTTCACCTAATAGAATCCGTGAACAAGTTTGGAGGTAGAAATAAACCTTTGATTAGTGATTATAATGTGTATCCAGAATGGTTTACTGAAAACACACATGATGCAATCGAAAGCGAGTTAAAAAAGGTGCAAAAATTAATTAGAGTAGAGTTCAAGAAATTTCTGGAGAGAGAGGGTTTGATTTTGCGTGTTAAAGATTTGAACGAAGAAAAGGCCCATTCACAGGGGGTGGAGATGTGACAAAAAACAAAAATATCGAGAGGGGCCTTGAAAAAAAGAGATACGAAAGAAGTATAAAAAAATATTCATCCCAGATTGCCAAACGCCTTGAAGAGGTTTCAAACATCATTTTTAAGGATAAAGATTTGATAAAAGATGAGTTTAAATCTTCGGTGCTGATTGTAAAAAATGTAGATTTGCTGGGGTCTGCGTTTGATGTCTTTTTTAAAAAGTTAAGTCTTTTCAAAAAGATGTTGATTGAGAGTGAGCCTGATAGGCGTGAGCAGTTGCTTAATGGCTTTATTGCTGAATTAAGGGAGGAATTCAAAAAGAGGGGCATTTACAACGCTGTTGAGAGATTTTTCCAGTTTATTGTGGATTCAGTAATCATTCCAGAATATTACTATATGGGGGTGTTTCCTTACAACTTCTATGACAACATAAATGATTTTTCAAAGAGGATGATATATAGCAACAGAGATTCATTAGAAGGAAGGGGAACTTATTACATCTCTGGAAAATGGGATAGCGGTGGTTCTGAAAAAAGGTGGGTTAAAGGCAAAAAGTTGAAAATAGGAAAAAGAACCTACGACCCAACTTTCAGAACGGTAGAATACACCAATTACTTTTTTTTCAAAATGAAGAATGCCATGATAACTTCTTCAACTATTAGTCGCATAGTTGATAGTGTTTTCCCATCCATCCACTACTACGACAAAATCAAAGAGTCGGGAGAGGTAATATCCAAAGAGGTAGAGGAGATAAAAAAAGAGATTCCAGAAGATTTCGTCAATCACTTTCTAGACTACGTGGCGTTATCAAAGGACTACTTTATGTTTAAAGATTTCGTGAGTGAGCGTATAGCAAAAGGGGAGTACTCGTTAAACTACAATGACCTTTCAAATGAATACAGGGACATTTTGAAAGAGCGTTTTTATCTCTTGTTAAGGGCCATGAAGGTAAGGATGATTAGGGACGGAAAGGCTGATGAGTGGAGAAAGATAGTGAGCTGGGGGAAAAAAGACAATTTGATTCTTATAGGCAAGAGTGATTTGGCATCCACACGCAACATACATATTGGCTCACCAAGATGGTTAGTTACCGATATACATTTAAATAATGTGAAAGAATATTTGAAGAGGGGGACAAGCATAAAAAACCAGAAATATCCTCATAGCCCCAACATCACTCCTTTGATTGATTGGTACAGATACAAGAACAAGGGTTCAAAGAAATCAATGAAAATATACAAATTAAGGTTCTTCATTCCAGAAATGGAAAACCTGCTCACCAGAGAGTCTTATCTTCACGAGGGGTTATATGAGTTTAACTTTTACATTGCAAACAAAAGAAGGTTTGAAAAATTCGTGGAGATGTTAAATGAAAGGCTCAACTGGTGGGTTTTACTGGAGAAGAGCAAAGAATGGATAGCAAAATCAAAAGGAAATAAAGCAACTGCTGAAAATATTATAAAAACGCTGAAAGACGGAATTGCGGATTCAAAGGCAATTATTGAAAAATACAAGAATGATACTCACCTTGCAAGTTCTGCTTTAGAGAGCTTGTCTGATGACTATGACATATATGTTCAAAAGATGGCTTCCACAAATTCCATAACCTTAATAGATATAAAGAACAAGAGGGTTCTAATAGGCACATACAAAACCATCGAACAAAACCCTTCTAAACTTTTAGAAGCCATGAAAAATGCAGATTTGATTTTAACTAGCACTTATGATTATTCTAAACCAGAGTTTTCAACTATCACAACTTTCATAAAATTGAATGTGTACGTAAATAAAGGGGATGGTTTATTTGTTAAACGTTCATTGGGCAGCACTTACTGGCCAATAAGAATCACATATTATCGACAATACCGCATATATTTCCCACAAAATGGCCCAGATGGGTTCGGCTCTATTTTCGAACTCTATTCAGACAAATTATACGCATTTATTCAAGACGAAGTTAGGAAGATAATTAAGGAAATCATGTCAGCAACTGCTAAAAAAGAGGAGGTGATGGAAGTTGGAGAATAAAAGCGTAGCGTTTTTATTGGGCAAAGCATTGCGAACTGCCAGAAAGATAAGTTATTTTTCAAATGGAGGTCAATTCGTGATAAATAAAGATGTATACAGGGAGATGAAGAAATTTTTTGAAGATAGAGAAATGCAAAGATTTGTGAAAAAAAACCATCTAGATGTTCTTGAGATAATGAACGAGTGCGTGACTGAGGACTTTGAGATTGCATATCCTATTTATGGATACCCGACACTCGAAGACTTCAAAGAATATGTGAGAGATGTAATCGCATTGTTTGACAGAATAAAGGAAACGCAAATCGAAGGAATAGAAAACATGGATAAATTCACCTTTCTGAAGGATTTTACACACGGGTTCGTGGATGAAAAGGACTGGGGTAAACTCAGAGGTTTAGTTTATGATGAAGTGATGAAAATTGAAGAATACTCAAGAGAATTTGGCATAATATCTATTCTCACAAGTCGGATGAGGAAAGCACGTCCCAAGGATTTAGAAACTTTACTTTTAGCTGTAAAGATATTCGCACCAGAGCTTATGAATAAGATAAGCAATGTGATGATAAAAGCATTCATCAAAAACGATACCGAAGCCTTGGAGAGAGCTTCAAAATACAAAAACATAATCGGTTTGAGCGATGTTGCCAGAGCAAACCTTTACATTTTCGTGGAGAGCTTGGTAACGTTTCTTGTAGAAAACTACTTGGTGAAAGATAAAAACCCAGACAAGATGAAATACCTTCTCAATGCGTTCTATTTGAACATTGAAGGAGTTGAAAAATCCTCAACCGTGGAAAACTACGGTAGGGAAATACTCAAATTTAGCATAGCGTTCTTGCTGTCTTTAAAAGATGCTTTTAAAAGGAATGGTTTTGATATTGAGAAATTTTTGGGCGAGTTAGACAAAGATGCGGAGCATGGGTGGGTTGCGGTAGTGAGAGAGAGATACGAATCAGCCAGATTGTCTACTGTCATGCTTCTTCCTCATTACTCTACCCCCACACTATCCCTAGAAAAGCTTGAAATAGAAAAAACACCGAACTATCTCCTGCCCAAAATTAACCTTGAACATTTTAAAATGTTCAAGGTATCAAACAATTCAATAATAATACCAAAAAAAGTAATGGCAGAAACCTTGAAAAAAACAAAAAACGGATTAAACTTCAAATACTTTCTGGAAATCTACAATGCGTTTATGGATTTGCTATATGCAAAGCCATTTGAGGAGAATTGGGATGAGAAAACCTTGCAAAGCCACGGCTTATCAAAAGACACGACTTTCCTTGATTTGATGCTCAATTATATGCCTCTTAATATGGAGATTGTTGATGATGAGAAATTCCTTGATTTCCTAAACAATGATTTTAAAAGAATCCCAATAGACAAAACCTCTAGGAAAATCTATATACTGACTGACAAGGGAGAGGCATTTATTTGGAGTAAAAATTGCAGCAGCAAGATTAATGAGATAAAGCAACTGCTACCTCACGCATTAGTAATTGGTTACTTTAAAGAAGGTTCACGCTACACCAACAAGATTGGTTTAATCAGGATAAACGATAAATTCCTCGAAGTGAAAAATATTAAAGATCCTCTTGAAAATCTTGTATTTCCCTTTTGGTTAAGAAAGTTGAGTATGCTTGGAGACCTAATTAGCATTACCATCATAAAATACGCCTTCCGTACTTTCAATAAGGCAACTACCGAGATGGGTGAATATGAAAAATTGCCCACAATCAATGGAAAAAGGTTCAACAATTGGAATCATTACTGCAACTACATCAGAGATGAAAAATTGGAGGATGTTTCCAACGAGAAATTTAGCCTCGTGGAATCCGAGATGCGTAAATGGCTCCATGAACTTACAGAAAAAGCAAAAATAAAAGAAAAAGAAATGGGGGTGGAATTTTGAGTGTTGAGGAAAAAGATTTGGAAACTTTGGGAAAAATACTGCGAATTTTAGAGGATACTCCGTATGTAGAGAGAGAGCGAAGATTTCACGAGGACGAAAGAATTAAGATTTTATTAAACAAAATCCCAGAATTAAAAGATATGGTTTTGGATTTTTTGGAATTTAAAGAAAATTCGATAGACATTCAACTAAACACAAAGAACCCAGCAGAGTTTTTTGAGTTTTTCTCACATTACATAAAAGCCATGACAAAATTATATACTTCCTTCAAAAATAATCATGCAAATGAATTTAAAACCATAAACAAGACTGATTTTCTGAAATATGTTACTTATGGGTTCTTCAGGGAAAATGAGAAAATGAGAATCAAAAACATGGTGACTAATGAAATAAGATTGATGAACAAATATTTTAGAAAATATGGGTTTGTATCGATGGTAACTTTTGTTAAGTTTCCAAAATACTATTTCAAGATGTATGGGGATAAATACGAAGAATGGGATATTTGGGAGGCTGATTATGAAAAGCTGTCATGGATTATAAATATATTTGCACCAGAACTTGGAAAAGAGGTAGCCAATATGGTAAAAAACCTATTTAACAAAAGAATAGACGAGAATATTGCTACCGCAGAAAAATACAAAAATATAATAAATGCGTTCCGCTCCAATATATGTACTGATGAATCCTTTACCATTGCCAGAAACATTATAAAGTTCTTCATGAACTATATAACTAATGATGACAATACAGAACTGACAAGCAACTATATAGATGGAATAATTCATCTAAACATTTTATATGAGCCATACAAAACACGCACCTCTTATGATTCATTAGGAACTGAAGTAGTCAAACGAACAATTGCATTTTTATTAACAATTTCCAATTATTTAAAAAATAGAGGTATTGACATTACAAAGTTTTTGAATGAACTAGATAGTGCTTTAGAAAAGGGTTTTGTAGCAGTACAAAAATCCCAAAAACACACTCAGATAGATAGAATAATGACCACAACTATGCTAGTGCCTAACAAACTATTCCCTACTATAATCAGTTATATGTGGAGGCCTATGTATTCTATGAACATTAATGATGTGGATTTCCCGTTTTTCGTGTTGAATAACTGGGATTCTGAGAATTTCACAGAGTATACTTACTTTGTAATACCAAAAAAATGGTTCTTGGAGGCTTTTAACACAAATAGTGGGAAGAAAAACTTTGATTACTTTCTGGAAATTTACAATTCTTTCAAAAAACTTTTAGCATACAAAATTGAATTCGGCTATACTGAAAACTCAAAAATAAACACCGATGTATACACCTTAATTAAAGCACTTGACTCCCCTCAAATAAAAATCCAAAAAAATGAAGAGGTGCTGGATAATCTGAAAAACAAAATAGAAAAACACGCTTCAGATGAAAATACACACACAGAGATTGTGATGCTAACAGATGATGGGAGATTGTTTATTTGCAGAGGTAAGTGTAGTAAAAGGATAAAAGAAATTGAGCAGTTGCTACCTCACGCATTAGTGGTTGCAAGATTTTTCTTCATCAAAGGGAAAGACGAACATGATAAAGAAGTTATAGAGCTTACCGATGAGTGTGCGTGGATTAGAACTGAGCAGAACGAATTTCTAAAGCTTCCGCCCCGTAATATCTACGATGATGTCTCCTATGAATCCATCATAATAAGAATGAATGAAATTTCAGAAGGGCTACGTTTAGACTTCCCAGAGAATCTTATAAATGCCACAAACAAGTTTAACAAGATGGTAAACTACATTTTTGATGTTTTAAATAAAACTTCACAGGGAAATTTGAAAATAGGTAAAAACACAGAATTAACATTAGAAAAGATAGTACATTCTTGGGAAAAAACCGTCGAAGAAATTGCCATAAAATTCCAGAATGAGACGTCAAAACATTTTTTATCAGTAATCAAAAAGTGTTACACAGAACTGTTGGAGAGTGCAAAAATAAAAGATGTGGATCTTGAATTGTAGAACATGAATGTAATCTTACATTTTTAACATTTAAACTTTTCGAGTTTTCTCAAAAAAACGTTTTTTAATTTGGAGCAAAATCAAAAGCAAAGCGTTATTTTTACGTGTTCTGCTAAAAAATAATCACTTACGAAATAAAATCCTTGCGTGAAATTTCAAAAGATTTAAATAGTATATATGAAAAACCGTTGTTTTTGGTTATACAAAAATATGTTAAAATGGTAATTTCAGCAATACATTTAAATAGTTTTATTATATAACGTTATATGGTGAGAAGATGAAAACTGCAATAATAAATCTTTCCGAGATAGAGAAGTCGGGAAACTTCTGTCTATCGACCCTGCGGTACGTGGAAGAGTGCCACAAATGTTCAATTTTCAAAATGGCGTTGGAGAAGCATAAAGGAGATGTTGAGAAAGCAATTGCTTCCCTGCGGTGCAATCCCCGTGTTAATGAGAAGTGGATTGAACTCTATAAGGAGAAGAGAAAGCATCTTAACGCAATAAGGGAAATTGAGAAAGAAATGGAGGTGGTGTGAATGGATTTTTGGGAAGAAATGATGTATGAAGAATACGTGAAGATGACGGATGATGAGAGAAAGATGTTGGAATTTTGCCTGTGGCATGGTTGTGAAGGGTTGGAATGAAGGAAGGGTTTACAAGCACGAGGTAGTGAGAAGAAGAGGGGGAGAATGAAAATGAAAGCTCCAGACGAGGAGGTAAAGGAAAAACTTGACGATTTCCTGCGGGATTGGGTAAATGCAGAAGAGCGGGGGTTAAAGAGAGAAGAGAACGTGAAAGTGAAAGAACACGGAAAGGAATATCATCTGCGATATGCTCTCTACACAAAAGGAAGATATGCGTGGGTTAGTGGAAGAAGGCGTTATTTCCCGCCAAGGCTTTATGGAGGCATAACCGTTGAGAAATACGAGGAGTATAAGGAATACATAGACCGCAGGATGTATGAAATAGAGATAGAGGAAAGTTGGATTACGCAGGTGCTGAAAAAGGGAGAAAAACTCTTTACAGACCAAGGACACGGATTATATTCTATGAGGGTAAGGGTTCCCAAGGATGTATGGGAGAAGATAAAGGAGTATTTCTTCTACGTGAACAAGGACTGGTACGAAGACATGGACATATTCACTAATGGATACTGGGATACTTACTATGGCTGGGCTACGAGAGAGCCAGAGAATGTCGTGGAGATACTGCGGGAAGAAGCGGAAAAGAGGGCAACGGAAGAACACAGAAAAGTTGCTGGTATTAAAGATGAGGTGATAGAGAAATGAAAGCATGGAAAAGAGTAGGTATGGATGAGGTAAAGGTTGGAGATGTGGTTTATTTTATGAGATATGGGACATACGGGGACTATGTTCCTGCGAAGGTTGTGAAGAAAGGAAGGAAAAGGATATACCTTGAATACACAATTGGGTTGATGAAGAAGAATTTAGTCGTAAATAACGTTTTCATACCTTACGAGTGGGACATAAACTTAGAGAAGGAGATGAGATTTCTCTACTACGATGTTCCAAAGGCGGGAGGTAGGGAAGGAACGAGAAAATTGCTACGAGAGAATGGCTACAACCTTGTTGATAGTGGAGAGAAGCATGATATTTTCAGGAAGGAGAATTTAAATGTAGGAATATACTACAACGGGAATATGCCAATAGTAGAATTCGTTGAGGACACGGAGACAGGAGTTCAGTATTACAGGGTCGGGTGGAACATAGAGAGAGCGATAGAAATGGTAAAGGAAGTAGCAAGTGCTAAAAATAGCGAAATGGAAGAACAGGAGGTTTGAATATGAAAAAGATAGATAGAAAGAGGTTTGATTGGGTTCGTGTGAGCGTGATAATAAGAGAGGATCAAAAAGAGAATTTGTTGAAACTGGGCATAAACTTTTCAGAATTTGTGAGGGAGAAGATTGACGAACTTCTTTACATTCCTCTCTTTGTTGTTAGAGTGGAAGGAGAGAGTAGCATACCAGAAGGTTCAGTAATACTTCTACCAGTTGAGGAGAGAAACAAAATAAAAGTTGTGCGGGGAAAGGAATACATTAGAGATGGAGCGGTCAAATACTACGTTAAAGAAGTCGGGTGGGAAGGAGTGAAAAGAAGGAGGTATGTATATGTTTACGAATAATCAGAAAGTCCCCAATGAAGTAGAAAATCCGCCTTCGCCAAATTTAAAAGAGCAAGACAAAGTCCACGCAAACGGGGTTCAGCACATTTTCAACAAACAAAATTTGTTAGTAAATTTTAATACAAAAATTTAAATAGGAGTAATCTATTAAGTATTTGGTGGCGGGAGATGGTGTATGAATGGAGGTGGAACATATATGCGTCTTGAAGGTTCTTGTTTTAGGTGGGGCTCTCTCTCTATGATGATAGAAAGGGGTGCAGGAAATGAAGTGGAAAGATGAGATAAACAAGGGATTGATATTTTTTGGGAGTTTGGATGAGGCTGTTAGAAGAATAAGTGAGCTGAAAGCGAGTTTAGACATAGCTAGTGAAGAGTTAAAAGCCAAGGAAGAGAAGATAGATATGCTTGTGGAGAGAGACCTGCACGATATGTATGAGAAAGTTGAAAAAGCGAAGCAAAGGTATTTATCTCTCAAGAGGGAATACGATGAGGTGTTTGAAAAGCGGAAGAACGAGTATTTATCCGAGCTTTTCAATGCTGTGAAAGGAGCAAAAACTTCGCTGTATTCTAACTTTATACGCTATTCCAAGTTTGCGTATGCTGTATTCCTGCGTAAGATTTTAAAATACACCAACAATGGTTATTCAATAGTAGAGGTGAGGATGAAATACGTGTATGGTGGTGGGGTAAAATTAAAGCTTGGGAAGAACAGGGCAAAAGAAAGTGTAAAGGACATCATCGGGTTCGGAGTGGATGATGACGGATTGTTCTACATATACCGAGAGGAAAACATAAATTACAAGGATTACCTTCCTTTAAAAGAGGATGAGAGATTTCTGGGAGATTTAGGAGTTCCGTATTATGCCAAGGTTAAGATGGTGATGGGAAGCAAGGCTGTTGTAATCACCTTCAGGGTTCTGGACAACTTCAATGAAATTTACGAGCAACCCATCAGGATAACAAAGATGAATGCAGGAGAAGACATGAATGGGGAAATCACGAAGCTCAAAGAACACATTTATCAGGTAGTCAAGGACGCAAAGAGGTTACCCATCACCCATCTGTTGAAATTTGGAGAGGGGCCTAGCATTCTGCGTTCAAAAAATTATCCTCACCTTTACTACATTAAAGGCATAAGGTTAGACGTTGCACGGGCAGTCGAAGAGTTAATAAAAGAGGGAAAAGTGGGTGTTGCACCCGAGAACTTTGTTAATTTAATATCAGAGGGATACGCTCCAAATATGCCTCTTGCCACCGATTACAGAGAATACTCAGAAGACCGATGGTTTCCTGTAAGTTTGGTGGTGGAAGGGGGGACTGACGACATAGAGGTGATAGAATGAATGGTTTTGTTGGTGTTTTTTGTGGAGGTGGGGTGGTTTGACGTCTTGTGTAGCAAAGCACCACAAGTGTGCGGAAGTAGGAGATGATGAGAAGGAGAAGATAAAAAACATAGTTGGTGAGGCTTTAAGGGAAAGCCACAGAGCCAGAGATGATGATAGATATTTGGTATGGTATGTCTGGCATAAGCTTTCCAGAAGGACATTTATTCCGTTTGAAGACTTTGAGAAGTTGCCTTCGCCAGAAACAATCACCAGATGGCGAAGGTATTACCAGAACACTTTGGGCTTGTATGTTGGAAGGAGGCAGAAAGCGAGGAAGAAGTTAAAGGAGCAAAAGAAGAAGTTTTGGAGGCAGATGAAGATTTCGTAAAAGGAGGGTTAGGTGATGAAAAATATGATAAAAGATGATGAGGTACGAGCGGTTGGGTTCATAGATGGAAAAGAGGTTCAGCTGGAACTACCAAAAAAGTATTTCAGGCCCAGAATTAGTAGTAGTGTTTTTGTAGTAAGTGATGGAATGGTAAGCATGGCTCTATTCAGGATAAAGTATGGGAAAAACAGGATGCTGGTACCAAAAAGCCCAGAGTTGTACATAAAAGGTGATGAAGTTGAATATGCAAGGGATTTCTTGAGGAGGTTAGAGGGTAACGGAGGAATAAAGATAATACGCTATGTTGTGGGATGGAGGGATTTTTCCTATGCTCTTGTTCCAGAGACGATGAAAGAATACGACAAGGAAGTTATAGAAATCCTAGGAATACAGGGTAGAAAAATAGGGGATGATTTCATAACAAGAATGTCCAGTTATGCTTGGAAGTACAAGGCAGAGATAATTATGAGCGAGATACTCAAAAAAGATGTTGAAATTTCCAACGGTGCTTTTATCTGGGCAGTCATAGAGGAGATAAAGGAAGGGAGTGATAGATTCATAATTGAGATGGTGGAAAATACCTCTATAATTAAAATCAGAATGGGAGTTGAGGTGGTGGGTATTGGAAAAATATGAAATATCTAAGTGTGTGATACAGGGAATTCGTGGAAAGAGCGTTGTGTATTACGAAGGGTTAGAAACCACCAGTGGTAAGAAGGTGTTGATTGTCAGGAATGCCATTAGTTTTGGTTGGAAAGTTGGGCAAGAGGTTCACTTCTATTCCAGAGCAGAATACAAAAAAGATGGAAGAAAAATCCTCACACCAGTGCCGAGAGATGTTTTCATCAGGGTTATGAAGCCATTGTGGGTAAGCGAACTTGAAGATTATGTAAAGATAATAACGGATGACCCGACAATCATCAAAAAAAGGCTCAAACTCATTGTGCCAAGGATGATAGAGCTTTCGTTGTATCTTGACTCATTCGATGAGGTAGAGGAAGTATTGAAACAAGCCGTCGCAAGGATTAATGATGACACAGTTGCTAAACAAGTTGAAGCGGAAATTGAGCTTGGAAGACACATATCTGAAAAGATGGGCAAAGGTGATGCTTAATGGTGAGGGAGGAAGAGTTGCTGGATGGGGTGCGTGTAAAAGATATAGCAAGGCAGCAAAACATTGTGTTGCGTGTGATGGGGTTTGAAGAAAAAGCCACCAAAGAGTTTGAGGTGTGGTTATATTCTTTATTTCCTCCCTCACCAAGATGGTACATTAGCAAGATTTTCTCTATCTACAATGTTAATGAGGATTGCTACGTTGTTTTTGAGAACGGAAAGGGAGAAGCGATGAACAAAGTATCTCTTGTTGAGTTTTTAAAAAGTTTAAAAAATTCTCTAAAAAATAGCGAAAGGTATTCCATCAAGGTCAAGAATGGAGAAGTTGGTGTGCTTTGGGATTCTCTAACGAAGGAGCGCATCAAACCTCCAGAGGGAATCAAATTGTGGAGAAGGGGGTATGTCAGAAATGAGTGAAGCGGTTGCTAAAAAGGTTTTGCTTTCGTACCTCGTGGATGTTTATGACGATACTGCTGAGTTGCACAAGAAGATGAAGATAAGGTTAAGGGATTTAGATAACGTTGAGTTTGCCGAGACGGGCTTTGTAAGGGAACTCATGAAAAGCAGGGCAGAAGCTTTAAACAAAACAAAAGAGTTGTTAAAAAAAGAAATTATGAAAATAGCCAAAGATTTTCCTCTCTACAACAGGTGGTGTGCTTATGTTCATGGCTTCTCTCCTTTATTTTTCGGGTATTTTATGAGGTACATAGATTTTGACAAAGCCAAGCACGTTTCGTCTCTCTACTCTTACGCTGGGTTAGTGGTGGATGATAAAACAGGGTTGGCAGCCAAGAGGGGCATAAAATACAACCCAAAATTCAAGTCGTTTCTCTATACTGTTGGAACTTCATTCGAGAGAAGAGGGAGAGGGTACAGAAAAATCTATGAAGAGTTCAAGGCGGAAGAGATGAGCAAGGCAAAGATAATAGTGAAAGTCAAAGAACTAGACAAATACAAGGGCTATTACTTGGGAGACAAAGTCCTGAACAGCAAGATCATTGAAAAGATAAAAAGAGAAGAGAAGGGTTTTGTCGAGGTAAGAAGGTCTTATGCACACATCAGAATGAGGACTTTGAGAAAGCTAGAGAAAGTGTTTCTGGCACATATGTTCATAGTTCATAAATGGCTTTCTGAAAAGAAAGTTGAGGTACATTATCAAGGTTTAAAGGATGGTTGGACATATATGCCTGTAATAGACGTGCCGAAGATTCTTCTTGAAGGTGATGACAGGTTTGCTTGGTGGTTTGAATTAAAGGATGCTTATGTAGATGAGGGCATAAAGCCAATACCTGTTTTTTATGAAGCGAGGCAAAGCAATAGCGACCACTCATACAACGTTAAAGAGCAAATTGGGGGTGAAGTAGATGAGTAATAAGTTATCGAAAAATGAGATGAACCAAATTGTGAGAGAAAGAAATTACGCAAGGTATGCGGTGAAGAAATATATTGGTGGAGATGTAAAAGAGGTACTTGCAGAGCTGGTGATGAGAGACAGGATAGAGGCAGAGATAGATGGTAGAAAACTACTGCTATCCTCAAAACCACTATTCATTGGGATATACAAAGGGCCTGACGGAAACTTATACATATACAACAACGGGACGGTTGGGTTTGGCACGAAGAAAGTTACAGATGATCTCAGAATGTTAAAAGCAAAAAGTAAAGAGAGAGGAAAGAAGCTCTTAGTTATTGAAGCAAGTGAAGAAGGAAAGAAGCTCGTAGGGGATGTAGAAAAGATGGATAATGGGACGGAGGTTCTGAAGAGTGAAGTTAAACTGTACGAGGTAATGGATTTAATGTTGGAACTTACGTTAAAGAGAGTGTGGAACGGTAACGAGAACAAAGCTCTTCGCTATGACATCTATGACGCTGTTGCTACGCACAAACCAGACATATACACAATATACAAAGGAAAGAGAGATAAATGGGAGGGCTATTACTTTGTGTTTAAAAACGGGTTGAATGAGCTTGTACTTCATGGTGATGAACAAGTGAAGAACTACGTTGGGCGTTTGATGGGTGTTGATTCCATAAAGGGAGTGACAAAAGAGATAAAGATAATGAGGTATGCAGAAGAGTTTAAACCCTTGGTTGAGAGAATTAAGGATGAGGCAAGGAGAAGTGAAGTGGTGAAAATTGAGGATAAAACTTTGGGAGATGATTTGATAGAACTTTAAAAGTTGTGTGAGGTGGTGTGGTGTGGTAAAAGTAAAAGGAATTAAAGGAGAGATAAAAAGCAAGGAAAGAATGTTGCTAGTGTTGAGCGAGAAAATAGAGTCTATCAATCAAGCGATTGGTGACAAGTATGTCATACTCTTTGAGGATGACGAACCTTTTACCAGACTCAAGTTGCTTGATACGGAGTACGGCATTCCTCTCTATGTTCGTACAATGGAAGGAGCCAGTTTGAAAGAGTTGGCTTGGCTTTATGAGAAAGGGATAAGAGATATGCTATCTATGATTAAGCAATACGAAAGTGGTAAAGTTGTAAAAGAACCTTACATTTTCAACAAGTTAAGGGGCAAAGCTTGGGCAAGTCATAACGTTTATGAAAAGAGTCACTTGATGGGTAAGGAAGGAATAAGGACGGGGGTGATGGTATAATAGACTACACTATGATTATGGTGATATATTTCGGAAAAGAAGGCACAAAGAAGATGTCTGGTTTAATGAGAGGAGATGAAAATCCCACGAAGTTAGCACTAGATTTTCTGAGAAATGAGAACTTGGATGCGAAGAATCCTGTGTTTCTATTTTACAGAGACCCTGTTGCAGAGTCTTTGTTGCGTTTTGTCTATTACAGAGATGGTTTGGTTGATGAAAAGGGCAACTGGATAAATCCCACGGATGTGATTACGATTCCTCTAAACCATGCCAGAGATTTGGTAGAAATGATGGAGAAGGTGATAAAATGAGATTAAAAGTATTGCACAACTGGGATGCACCTTACAGGTACATAGACAAGGTTCCTGCCTTTTGTCCGTTTTACCCTAAAACATCCATGATTGCGACCATAGGATACAAGAAGACGCACAAAAGCATTCACTTCATTTTTAGCAGGTGTGTTGATACGAAGAAAGAGTTGAGAGAATTGCAGCCAGAGGTTGCTTACTGGAATCGCAGCGGGTTAATGGCAATGGCTCTTTCGGAATCTGATAAAAACGTGTCTTCGATACTTTTCAATCTGAACTATTTAGGAGAGGGGATACAGATAATTCCCTATGATTATCCAGAAAGTGATGAACAGGTGAAAGATATTGTGGAGGCTATGCGGGAGACGAAGGAGGAAGAGGGAGAAGAATATAAAGAACTATATGGGGACATTGAGGTTCTGGAAAAAAGGATGCTAGAACTCAAAACCATTTATCCATTGATAAAAAAGGTATGGGAAAAAGACGAGAAAGAGATGATAAAAAATATGAAAAAATACAAAATGAAACCCACGAAGCAAGTGCTATCTTGGGCGGTGGGTATAGAGGTAAACCGCTCATAATACCCCGTTCCACGCATCGTGGCGAGAACGGGGGCTACTCCCAAAAGGGAGTAAGGAGGTGAGAAAAGGTGAAAAAGACAATATATCACACAGGAAAAGAGGAAGGCGAATACAAAGTGCTGGAGATGGAGAAAAACGACAAGGGAGAGATATTTTTACGCATGAAGCACGGGATGAAAGGGGAGAAAGAGAACATAAAGCAAAAAGCTTTGAGACTGAGGGACGAAGAACTGGCCCACATGGTGCTTGGTCTTGAATCTATGTTGCTCTTTGACAAGAACAAGGTTTCACTCATTCACACAAGAGAAGAGAACAAATACAAGGTAGCAGAGATAGAGAGAAGCGAGAACGGCATATTCTTCCGCATGGTTGAAGGGATACAGGGTGATAAAGAGAGTAGGGATATGCTTGTTACGAGGCTAAATGAAGATGAATTGGCTGGGTTGTACTTTGCAGGGAAGAAAATCCTCTTTTCCTGACTCTTTTATTTTTGGGAGGTGGTAATGTTGAAAATCGTATGCACGAAGGCGGGAGATGGTTGGATATGTGAGTACGACGAAAGAGAGATGAAAATGTTTGTGTGGGATAATGGTTTAGATGGATTTTACAAAGAGCTGCTGAAAGCAACGCATCCAAACATAGAACCATCGGAAGAAAAACTTTCGCTTTGGAAGATAAACCCAGAAAAAATCTACATTCCCGTGGAATTAAAAAACCACATTGAAAAGGTAGTAAAGGTAAAGGATGGAGAAAAGGCACTTGAGAACGCATTAATAAAAAATTTAAGAGATGAAGAATTTGTTAAAAGCGGGTTTGTTGTGATAAATAAAGGTGCATTTGAGAGAAGGTGATCTCAAGATGGTAGTCCTAAGCAACGATGCCAGTACTATACTTGGAAAGAAGGTGTTTTCGTGGAACCCGCTGAAAGGTTCATGCAAGTATAAGTGCAGGTATTGTCTAGCCAAAGAAATGATGAAAAAGTATCCTCACATTAAAAAGAAGTATTCGGGAGAGATTGATATTGATGAGGAGGCTTTGTCTGTAAAGTTCCCAAAGGGAGCAGCTATTCTAATTTCTTCCATGAACGATTTGTTTGCTGATTATGTGGATGATGAGAAAATAGAGAGAGTAATTGACGTCACGAAGAAATGGGATGAGAAAGAAAGAGAGTTCATATTCATCACGAAAAACCCAAAAAGGTACTTTGAGTTCATAGACCTTTTTCCATCGCACACTTACCTGTCTACCATCATAGAATCCACAAAAAATATCAACAAGACAAAAGCCCCGCACCCAAAAGATAGGTACGCTTATATCAGGGATTTATCCTTTAAGCTCAATTTACACATGATTGAAGGCATCCATACGGGATTGTTCTTGCATCCCTTGCTTGATTTTGATTTAGAGACTATGTCAAAGTGGATTAAAAATGTAAGCCCAAAGTTTGTAGTAATTGGTGGAGCAAACATAAAAAATGCACCAAAGCCAGAGGGAGAGAAAGCATACAGGCTCGTAATGGCAATTTTGGATGCCAAAATCCCTTGTATCAAATTGAGAAAAGGGTTAAAGTTGGTTATTGGTAAAGAGTATTACAAAGAGTTAATGGGTTATGCCGAAGCAGTTGCTGAAATGAGGGTATGAGGTTTGTGAGGGGTGTGTGTTTATGAAGGTTAAATATATGGAGAGAAAAATTGTTCTTGATGTAAGCGATTTGGATGAGTTTGAAAAGAACGTTGTTATGGAAGAAATAAAAATGTTGGAAGAAACAATGAACAGATTTAAAAAATGGAAAGGAAGTAATCTTGGCGTTGCTTAGGGGGGTGATGTGGTGAACGAGATAAAAAAAGTAATGATGAGCATAATAATGACGTGGGAAAGAGAGGGAAAAGGTACAAAATTCACAAATCTTGAGATGTACAGAGAAATCGAAAAAGTAATCAACAGAAAGTTAAACAAAAGGGAGAAAATGTCCGTCGGGAACTGGTTAAGATACCATGCAGTCGTTGTCAATGCCACACCTATAAAGAAAAAGGGTGCGAAAGAGATAACTTACGTGCTTCCATTAACAAAATATAGGTTTCCAAGGAAAAAATCATCAAGGTAGCAACTGCTTAATTATTGTTCCCTGCACTGGGCTTAGCCCAGTGCAGGGTTCCTCTTTGCCACCAAAAAGATTTAACGCCGACGGGAGGTGGTGTGGTGGGGTCGTGCATCTTTTCTTTCTGGGGGCAGGAACATTTACATTATTGAATTACTCATATATAAAATTATCTTCAACGTGGCCAAGATGGCTATCGGTACCTAAATCAGCGAAACTATCGCATAGTATCTCTCTTTACCATCATCATCCACATCCCTTATGTACACTATGCCCTCTTCAATAAGACGTTGTAAAAGTCTTGAAGCTTTTGCTTCATCGCTCTCTATATCCCTAGCTAATGCCTCTCTAACAAAAGATTCCTCATACCACCCGTCTGGATTCCGCATATTTAAAGATTGCAGCATTTCATTGATCCTTATTGTCTTCAGAAAATTTCTCCTTTCAAGCAGGATAGTTGATGCTATGTTATGCTCATTTCTAATCCTGTTAATATTTGCGTCGTAGAACCTATCAAGCATAACTTGAAGGTACTCTTCCCAGAAAACGCTGTCTGTGTTCTGAATGCCCAATCTATCTAATGAGTCAACCACCCTCATTATATGCTCTCCAAACCCTCCCGCCTCACGCAAAGAAAACAACCTCATTCTCAATCCTTCGTTATGAGCAACATCATCTGGAATTAACGTCAAGTTGTAAATTTCTGGGTAATTCTCCTTGATTTTTTCGATTATTTTTGGTATGACTATCTCCCTCCCGCTAGTGTCTATAAGAGGCGATTTAACATAATTGTAAAACGAAAAATAGGCAATATCAAAAATTTCCTCTTGCAATATGTCCTCTTCTATAAATATCGCCTCGCTTCTTTCAGGCACGTATATTAAATCAGACATGGTAGTTATGCCAACCTCTTCATTAAAGGCCTTGGAATAATCAACCTGTGTGATTTCGCTGTGTTCCACCCTGCTCTTATCCGACCTGTGCCACAAAAATGAGAAGTATTCTAAGGGTTTTTTCACAAAATAACCTACTGGGTGAGTGTAAGTAGCAGTTGCTACATTAAGTTTGTCATAGATTCTTACCTTGGGCTTGAATCTCTTGTAGAGGTGGGATGGTATGATGCTTTTGAGTGTGTTCCACTCTTCGTTTTTTACGGAATAAGACTCTCCAAAAGTGAGAAGGCTAGTGGTTATCCCACCCACTCTTCCGTAAATTGTTGAAGAAGCGGTGAGTTTCAGTAAAAGAGGTTTGGCCAAATCTTCCGAAGCAGAACGATAAACGATAGCACGGACATTTCTCCCGTTGAGTTTTGGCGGAACAAAGTTGAGATATTCGTTTCTACTTACCTTTGAAATGTCTTCCGCCAGAATAAACACTCCTTGAAGTGAACTTGCCTTATAAGGCAGGTATTCTCCAAAGTGCATTAATTTACCTTGAACACGAAAAATATTACCTTTCATCTCGCTCTTCAATTTTCCTATACTACCCACCTTGCTTTCAAGAAGCAGAACGAACACTCCATTATTTTTTAACTTAGAAACACTGCCCAAGGCATTCACGTCAAAAGAAGGTGTTAAGATAGCAAGTGCGTATTTTTCTCTACCCCTGAACAGATAACTGAGTGCATTTTCATAGTTTTGTATTCCTCTTACTCTAAACAGATAGCCTATCAAATCAACCTCTTTCCTATCTCTAACTGAATAATTTGAGAGCTTTTCGACAAATTTGCGATACTCTCTCTCCATATAGGATTCTTCTGAAATCAGATAGTCGTCTAACCTTATGTCCCACAACTCTTTAGACACATAAACTTAATGTTTTTTAAAATATATTAATTTTGCGTTGCTTTAAATACTCATGATAAGGGCAAAAAATCAATTGCCGAAGGGTAGCAATCGTCGAACTTTGTTAATTTCCGCTCCAAAGTGATGCAAAAATTCGTGTATTACTTGTTCGGGAGATAAATTTTACCTCCTTTCACATATATATATTCGATTTCCGCTCCAAAGGGGTAAGAAGGCAAACCCTCTTTAACCATTTTTATAAGACACATGATATTGAACAGAATAAGGGTCATTCTACCCAATATCGTGTAATATATCTTATTTGTGTTTAGATATTTATGCCTTTTCATTTTTATTTAAATGATAAAGATATACTATATATATATTCCGAAAAATACTTAAAAAGAAAATATACTCCCTCATTTTTTGTCAATTCGTTGATTAACGAAATGTTAAATTAAACATATCGGTTTTGAGAGCAATATGGGGATACCCTTTTCACATTTTAGAGCGGAAATTGAATATATAAGACAAATTTCCGCTTTTTTTGACGCAAAATTAGTGTAGAACTCAATTTCACAATTTTTAGAGCGGAAATTAACGGTAAAACGTTGCTTTCAAGCAAAATTAGTGTAGAACTAAAAAACTACATTTAGAGCGGAAATTAACGGGCGGTTTTTTCCGTCACTCTATACACTATTAATTTCCGCTCTAAACACTTTCACAATTGCCGAAAATCATCTTTCTGGTGAGTGTTCCCACCATCCATCCCTGTCCAGCTTCTTCACGAAACTTAACATTTGAGAACCAAACCTCTTCGCATAGCTGAACAGTTTTCCCTTGTCCAGTTCCTCCAAGAACATATCGTCCAGATCGGAGAGTAGGCTATTCAAGGAATACTTGCCTTTGAAATAGCGGAAGTAAATCATGTCCAGTACTGCCTTTTCAGGTTCGGCGAAGGCAACGCCAGAAGGATGTTCCGTGTATCCAAAGAACAGCACGGGTGAGATTTGATGGTACTCCACGAAGTAATTTCCCAGAACCAAGGGCTTCGTTTTGACATTCTTCAAAGTCACGATGGTGAACGTGTAAATGTTCTGCTTGTAGATGTCTCCAGATAACGCATACTCCATGGATGCGTAAGAGGGCTTTTTGTAATCCAAGGCAATTTTGAGGTAGTTTTGAGGCACAAAAGGGTTCAAGTACTGCCCACGCAATCCTTTTGAAACCACTCCGCTCTTCACCAGACGGCTCAGGGCAGTTGATAGAGTTTCTCTTTTCATGTTTAAAGCACCTGCTAACTCACTCACGGTGAATACTTTTTTTCCACTCTTACGCATATATGCCAGAATTCTCACGGCACTCATCTCTTCACCTTCAAATTCTTACATATATGTTATATATAGCCGTAAAATATATAAACATTTCTGTTTAGAGTGGAAAATTTAATATAACAAAAATGTAGTTTTTGATACAAGATGATTATTTTTGATACAATTACAAAAAAGTTATATACAATTATAGCAATACCCTAAGTATGTGTGCTGACGGGTTTGGTGGGGACGATAACTATCTTCTAAAAATACTCAAAGAAAGAGATAAGGGATTCTCTTATAACTTGAGCGTGTTTGATGACTACAATATACCTCCCAAGATTCTTCATAGAAAAAAAGAGATTGAAACGTTGCTTGGATATGTTCTGGGAATAATAAGAGGAGAGTTGAATAAGGTTGATTTGAACATTTACGGGCTAACAGGAACGGGGAAAACAGTTACCACCAAAAAGATAATGAGAGACACAAAAGAGTTTATGAAAAGGAAAGACTATAAACAGCAAGGTTTTAGGAAAATTGATTTCCTTTATTTCCACGTCTATTCCGAGATGTTACCAGCATCTTTTTTTAGTGAGATGAACAAGTGGTTGTTCAAGAAAACATATAGCCCAAAAAAAGGCCTGTCTTCTCTCGTGAGTTTATTTATGGGCAACTTAGATAAATACATGAAATCAAACGGCTTGGACGCTTTAATTCTTGTTATTGATGATATTCACAGGGTTAAAAATATGGATTATTCTGCTTTTGCGGGAATACTGAGAAACACGTATAACAACAACGTTTCCCTGTGGCTCATATCCAATAGTGCCATCAAACCGCATCTTCCGTTAGAACTTCAAGCGAACCTTTTAGGAATGAAATTCAGGAGATACGATGTGGGAGAGCTTCTGGAAATATTTGCGATGTACGTTCAGAACGCAGGTGCTGAACAATGTTTTAGTGATTTGACTGCGTTTATGAGGGATTTGGCCAGTTGGGTGGAAGTTCATGCAAAGTCAAGTGTGAGGGCTGGACTAATTGTTCTGAAACACGCATTGCTCTCTATGATTAATGACGGTAGAAACACAATCACTCAGGAAGATATGGAAAAGGGCAAAGAGATGGTTAAAATAGTTGATATTACAGAAATGTTAGAGACGATGAGGAGCGAGTTAGTTTTGACTCTTGTCCTTGCATTAAGGAGAATGGCAATTGAAGGGAAGGAAGGCATAAACACCATCCAGTTATACAAAGATTTCAGGAACTATGTGTCTTACTACATACCTTTTTCAAGATCAAAGGATTTGAGCATGAGGGAGTTCAGGAACTTTATAGCCGATTTGGAAGAGCTTGGTTTAATTATGAGAGAGCAGGTTGGTAAAGGAAGGGGCAAAGGGAGTGAGAGTTTGTTGTATGTGCAGGAAGGATTAAGTATTGTTCAAGCTTTTGTGGATTTGATAGAAGGAAACAAGAACACTTCTTGGGTTTTTGAAGACCCGAAGTTACTGGTGAGCATATCAAAGAGCAATGCACCGCTTGTTCTCTACGATAGCTTCACGCAGAAAATAAGAGGCATGGTGGATATGTTTGAGAAGGATGGGAAAGTGTATGTTTCTTATTCAAAGCCTTATGAATTCGGGGGGTGATTCGTGTGCGTTTAGAGAAGGAGGAGAGAATATTGCTCATTCAAAACAACATACTTAGGAAAAAAGAGGATTTGTTTGCCTTCAAAGCAACCGTTAGAAAGAGGGGCAATGGATGGGTTTTTTTTGTACCCAGTTATATAGTCAAGAAGTTTAACATAAGAGAGGGTTCTGTTTTGAGTTTTTATATTTTAGAGCTTTGGCAGTCGGTTAAATCACTAAAAGGGAAGGAGATAATCAAAACGGAACTTTTGAGCGAGATGGGAAAACCGATAATAAAATTCAAAGATTATGAAGTTTCTTTCTTAAAAGTTAAAAGTTTTGGAAAAAGATACAAGTATGCGGTTATATACATACCAAAGGATTATATATCAAGATATAATATTAAGTCTGGAGATGCAATAGGCGTTCACATAACGTCTGTCGGGGGTGGTGGTATTCGTGAACATTATGACTCAGAAGGATATGATAGAAGCGATAAAGAAGGCAAAACCTGAAGAAAGGTACAAGTTCGCAGGAGACGAACTTTTGTATGAGAATTGCCCTGAATGCTTTTTTATGTTGGCGATGGATGAAAACAACAGGGTTCGCATGGAACTTGCAAAGAGGTTTTATGTTTACAAAGACAGAATGAGATTTCTCACGATTGCTACTGACCCCAACCCAGGGGTTAGGAGAATTATGTTTGAAGAGATAATGAAGTTCAAGCCACATTTTATGGAATTGTTTGTTGAGAATCCACCTCTTGCAGTTATGTATTCGCTTGGAAGAGACAAGGCTTTGGTGAAAAAGTTTTGGCTGTCTTGGTATAGCTATTTGAGACATAGGGTTGGGTATTTCATAGAGACTCCTGAAGAAGAAAAGACCCGTGGCAAGATGGGGTTAGCGAAGTGGTTGCATCTATATGAGGAGGAGCCAGAAGAATACGAGAATATGTTAGCAACTGCTAAAAAGGCAGTATTGATACAATTGTTATCTAGGCCTGATGTTGGGTTGGTGTTGCGGAAGTTATCCAAAGATGAGATGAACTTTTACGAAAGGGCGAATGGGTTTGGGGCTTATTTGGACAGGTTACAATTAAGTATGCACCCGTACTTTGCTTACTACTCTCCATTTAGCAAAGCGGTATTTTATATTAATGAAATCAACAGGGCTGTAAAGAAGGTGTGGAAGAAATGCGGGAGGTACAATTCAGAAGTAGGTTATTTTCTGGTGCCAAAAAGAAGCAGTAAAGATGTTTTAAAAAATCCGATGGTTATTTGGGAAATGTTGCAGTTGAATTTTGTAGGAATTCACAAAATTTTGTTTGACTTGAACGCAATAAAGGGCAAATGGACAAAGAACGATTTTGTAAGGAGAGTTATGAAGAAAGAAATATTTGAAGATAGAGAAGTCATAGAATCGATATTCACGCTGCTTCTTTCAAGGGCGTCTCTGGTTGAATTTTTTGATGGTAAATATTCTGCTGTCAATCTTCATTTGGGTCTCAATAGTTTTGTGAGGGAAGGAAGTTTTGACATAGATATTAGTTAAGAAGTATTAATTTCCGCTCTAAAACCATTAACGGTTAACCATTAACCGTTAAAAGATAATTTTATATACTTACAATACATATCGTCATACAGATGTCGGACATAAAATATGTTGGGATTTTTACAACGAAGGGGGGCGTTGGGAAGACAACAATATCCGTGAACGTGGCGGAGATGGTTGGCTGGAGGGAGAAAGTTCTCCTGCTTGAGATGGATACGAATCACTCAATAACCTCACTTCTCAAGGTTCGGGCAACCAAAATTAGTGAGATAAAGAAAGGTGTTTCTCCTCGCAAGGTTGGTAATTTTTATCTAGTTTCTATGGATGGAGAAACACAGAAAGTTGAGAGAACCATTCCACCAGAAAAGATTATGAATGGGATTGGCAAAGCACTTGCTGATTTTGATAAAGTGATAGTTGATTTTCCCAGTACTATTTCGCCTTTGGTTCTTTATTTAATGGACAGGATGGATTTTGTTGCGGTTCCGTTTGTTCCTTCTTTCTTGGGTTTGGGTGCATGGTATTACACTAAAAACATTTTTAAAATTTTAGGGTATGATTCTTATGGTTTGTTTTTGAATATGTGTAAGTTTTCCCTATTTAGATCCAAGGAGGAGAGAGAGTTAATGGAGAGGTTAAATAGGGAGGAGAAGTTCATGAAGGGTTTGGCTATTCCTTATGACAGGCGGGTTTTAAGAGCGGAAAAGCTCCATGTACCCGCAGTTGCTGAATTTCCCAAGTCAAGGTTCTCCAAAGGTATTGAAAAGTTTGTTAAACGTGTTTTTGGGGGTGATATGGTTGCCAACGATAGGATTAAAAGTAGATGATGAAACGAAAAAGTTATGGGATATACTGAACAAGCATCCAGATAGGGTAGGTACTGCTGAATTGAGAAAGGCTTTGAAGCGGATTATAGAAGAATACAGGTGGTGGATTGAAAGGTACGAATCCATAACGGAGAAAAAGGGGATTGAAGAAGGGTTGGATATTTCAGAAGTATTCGTCATGGCTGAAAAGGACATATTAAAAGAATTTGAGTGAGCAGCTGCAAAACTATTATGAACTAATAAAAACATTTATAAATCATTTTCGCATTTACTACAATAGGTGAATGGATGATAGTCTGTGAGAGTGAATCTTGCCTGATGAAATGTCGGTTTTGTGGCAAAGTGGTTAAGCCACCTGATTCGTGTCGTGGGTGTGGGCAAGAGAGTTTTGTTTTTGTAGAGAGGGGTTCGTTAGAAAGTTATGTTGCAAGGAACGTTCATTCCAGTGTCTTGATTCCAAGGGCAGTTTATGACAGGTTTTGGATAGTTGAACGTTACAATTTTAATGCCCATTATCTTGATAGAACCAAGAGAATAATATACTATGCAAGTAAAAAGATTCCAAGCGAAATAGTGGAGAAAGCGTTGGATAAGATACAAGCGTATTACCTTCTTTACCCTGATTTAATCCCAAATATTGTGGAGACACATATGATTTCCGCAGATTTTAAAAAGGATTATACCATACATAACTATATGGTGACTTATCCCGTTCACCAAACGATAAAAAACATAGCAAATGCTTACGGGATAACGGTTTTGGATTTAGTGACTGCGTTTTTGATTTACGTTTACGGGGGTGTGTGATGTGTGGAGTAAAATAAGATTGTTTGTGGTTATGGGCATAATATTGGCAATCTTGTTTGGTGTTTGGGCAACAACCACGTATGTCAATCTCGGTGCTTTGACTGCTTTGGGAGTTGCCAATACTCCTTTTGACATAAAAAGCACCAGCTCAAAAGTTACGCCGTTGGGTGATGAAATGTCCAGCTATTCTGGTGAAATGATGTCTTTAACTTTCAATTCTTTGCAGGATTTGGAAAAATTTTACTCAACCAATTATTTTGTTTACTACCATTACAAATCTCCATCAAATCCGTGGGTTGGTTATTCTGTTTCTGCACAGTTGAAAACATCATCTCTTCATTACTTCTTTGGGGGGAAGGAATATTTTGTAATTTTGCCCATGGGTGTTGTAAACAAGAACACTAACGAGCTGAGAACGATTACTCCTAAAACGCAGATTTCTATATCAAACCTCCCTAAGAACGTTGTAGTAATACTCACGGGCTTTTCATCATCCCAGATAACATTAAACAATATTCAAGGTACAGTTTTGATCGGAGTTCTTGTCCAGCCTGAAGTGGAGTATCACACAACAGTTCTATGGTTTTTCCATACCACAACGATTTCAAAGGCAGCAGGTACTTCTGGAATACAGAACACAGCCATCATTTCCAAAAACGTAAATAAACTGATGATAACGTCTTATCTTTCAGATAGTGGCACAAGCAATATAATAACCGTGCAACATTCTAATGAAGTTATATTAAGTGGTGTCTCCACTTTTGCGTGGGCTACAAAAAACAAGGGATGGCAAACCAATGTTCCAGTGGTGATAAAGCACGTTCATAATTTCATAATAAAAGATAGTATCGGGGTGTATTTTGACGAAAATAACAGGACAACAGAGGGTGTGTTTGGATATTATTCAAGAGGTTATGGAGTTGGGTTATACTTGCAGTATATTGATAATTTTTACCTCAATGGTACGTTATATTTAAGTGGGTTCTCACCGAATAACAATACAGGGCTATTTGCGGATCACGTCTATCATTTTGGAAGTAATCTAAAAAATAATGAGATACAGTTCAACGGGGATGAGGGAGATTTGTATATGTATTACAACGTGACGGAAAGTTACAAGGTTGGAACCAAGAGGAATGGGGATACTGTGGTATTTGACAGAAAGAACACCACCAGATATTATTTCTTTGTTCTCAGTAGTAGTAGGATTAATAAGGGAAATCCTTTTGATTATGCGGTAATTTCAAAATTTTATGGGAATTATGGATTGAATGGTAGTTTTTTCTCATATAAGAGATATGGAGAAATTGAAGGCGGAGTTGATTTAAACGAGATGAAATGGAATGATTCAAGTCAGAGTGGGAACTCTTTTGTTCCATCAGATAAGAATTATCTTTTAAACAATCCAAAACTTGTAAAAGACTATCTTACTTTTTACATCTATTACAAAGCACACCATATAACCCACCATTTCTATTATTTTGAGGATGTGAAGGTTCTGCTTGTTGGAAAAACATATACATATAGTTCAGCTATATTCGAGAGAACGCACAACGGAATCACTTACTATTACACTACTGAGTTCTCCCCTACAAATGTCTTTATTTACAAGCATTTGTTATCAAACACAACACTTGTTTTGAAGAATGGAGGAAATGGAGGAAATGCAAGTATCAACGGGACTTCTGGAAACATATATCCTGAGTATGTTCGTGTAATTGAACATCAATACAAATGGGATGGCTTCGTGCATTTCAAGGTTTTAGTGTGGGCTAACGTGACGATGAACGGCTTTATAAAGTTAGACAATTTAAATTATGGTATATCTGTTCCAGATAATGGGGGTAATGAATCTTCACTGGTGGCGTACGTTAAACAGCTAAACGGAACACCAGCAGCGCAGAACGTGAAACAAATCGTGCAGTATTATGCAGCATATAATTCATATTACACACCTTTGAATTTTCTCTTTCCTTACTTGTCTTTAAGCACGTTTATGGTTTTCCTAGTGTCTTTTGCATTTGTGAGGTGGGCTTATTTGATGATTCTACACAACGACACGCCAGAAGAAGTGGCAAAGAATAAGCAACTGCTTAAACACATATTTATAGGGGCGGTAATAATTTTCTTTGTGTTGTACAATTATGGGGTGATTCTCAATGTTTTTAGCTTTCCGTGAGAGGTGGTGTGAGTGAGAGTCGTGCTGAACAAAAAGGAAGAAGGTCAGTTTGGTGTTGCGACGATACTCTTTGCCATAGCTGCCTTTATTTTAGTTATTGCAATCAATAGGGGGCTTGTGTATTATTCATGGCTTGGATTTGTAACGAATATGAAACCCGATGCACTTTATCCATCACTACTGAACTCCAAAGGATTTCCCATATCAGAAATTGTGCAAAATGATGGTTTTAGGTCTATTTTATACGGTTCAATATGGTTACAGCAGAATATTGTAATGAGGTATATAGTGAATGTTCTGTTTTTGTTGCTTTTGCTATTTGTGGGAATAGCTTATCTCTACTTCGATTTGTTTGAAAGGTTTTTAAATACGAGGCTCAAAGAGTTCATTCCAAGGATTGTGTTTGGTTTAATTTTAGCTTACGGAGGAATTTATATCTTGGAAGCACTTATGTATTTTGCAAAGGGAGGATACGTGTTGTTTTATGATTTGCCATATCCGTTTAAAGCTTGGCAAGACCCTGGCTTTTTAGAAGGGATTGGTTTACCGCAATTATCTTCGCCAGAAGGTGGAATGTGGGGAAATTTGCTCTCAGGTTTGGCATCACATTATATTTGGTTTATTTGGGTATTTATCGCTGGTTCAGAGGCAATAATACTTCTTGTTCTGGTTGCGGTTAGAGATATGCTGTTTGGGGTTGTGTTGGTATTATTGCCGATAGCTTCGCTTTTGCTAATTCACCCGTGGACAGAACGCATAGGTTCAAGGTTGTGGTGGCTCTCAATTGATTTGTTGTTTTTGCCGATAGTGATGATTATTCCTCTTTCTTTGATGGGTTTGGTTCATAATTCTGTTTCGTTTACTATTGCTGGGCTTACAATAACCATAGGTACGCTTTACCTCATTTCGAGGGAGCCTATGGTTTTGAGTGGAGCTGGTTTCACCAGAGGAGGAGAAGTGTTGAGAGGTGGTGTGCAGGGAGGTATGTTGGGTGGCAGTATCATAACCCCTGGGGGATTGGAGAGACGAGGTTCGGAATCTCTTGTTGGGGCCCACAGGGCAGGAGCAGCATCTCTTGCCAATTGGGCAGGAGAGAAGTGGAAGCAGAGATCGGGTGGTCAAACGTTTCTCCAATTTGTTTCTAACGCTGTCCGCTTAAAGAATAAGAGGTGATGAAAATGGCAAGTGACACAGATATAAATGTAAATTTACCAGAGAAGCTGGGCAGAAAAGTATCTTTTGGAGTTTACACAATAGAAGATATTTTGAGAGGCGGTGCCTTTCTCTTGGTTTTTGTAATTCTTGCAGCGGTATCTGGTAATATTTTTGTTGCTATGTTTTTAGTGTTTGTTGGCTTTGTGCTTTTTTGGTTATTTGGATTTGTAAAAATTGACGGGGTGAATTTTCACAATTACCTCATGCTGAAATTTGGAGAGGGCAGGAAAAACCCAACTCTTAACGTTCCATACTTGAAAGTTTATGAGAACGGAATCGTGTTTAACGGGGAGTATTGGTTCAAGATACTATCGGCGGAAACCGTGGTTTCTTTGGATTTTATGAGTAGGGAAGACAAAGAGTATGTTTTCTCTCAATTTCAGCAGATGCTTAATTCGGCACCATTCCCCATACAGTTCATCGTGCATAGTTGGAAAGTAAATCCAAACGCTTTTGATGAATACATTAAAGCGGAGGGAAAACTTGCAGAAGGATACAGGAATTTAATAAAAAAACACACGCAGAACTTGTATTTACAATCCTATTACATTGTTCCTCTTGTGAGCAAGTATGAAGTCAGAAGTGGAAACGAGATGTTAAGTTGGAAGAGAGCCAACGAGATACTAAGCGTCTATGTTGACCATATCAAGAAATCTCTTTTCTCAATTGGTATAAGGGTATCAGAGGTTAATAGAACTTCGGAGATATTCGATGTGATAAGTGAAATAATGGGAGGTGAATGAGTTGGCAAAAAAGGAAAAAACTCAAAGATACATAGCAATTGATTACAATACCACACCAATACAACTTTTTAAAGCTCTTCGCTTTATGGCATTTGTCGTTATGTTTGTTGCTTGGTTGTATCCGTTGGGAGTGTATTTCTTGTACTTTCTCGCTTACTTGGCAATTTTCATAGTTCTGTTTTCAGGATTAGATTTGAGAAGGAAGGGTGTTGAGTACGGAGACTGGATATATTTAATTCTCATAGGAACACTTGCATCAGGAACATTGGCTTTTTCAGAAAACTATTTTGCCTTCCTGATGGGAGGCTACGCTGCTGTGGTGATCGGGATAGTTTTGACGGGGATATTTTTAGAGAGGGAGATGGAAAAGAATGGCGTTGTTAAGGAGGTGTTTGAAAGTGGGTATATTGGGGTCAAAGAAGAGTAAGAAGGGCAGGAGAGAAGAAGCAAAAACGTCTGGAAAAGAGAGAAAAAAATACACTTTGAAGGTAAGCATAGCAAAGAGAGATTTAAAGGACGCACTAAAGGTTAAGAATTATGTAGAAAGAGTGGCAAAAGATTACATAAAACTGAAAAATGGAGAGTACGTCAAATTGTTCCTGCCAAAGGTATATCCATCAAGTATCCCTCTTGGATTCATCAATTTCTTTATTCACACGGATTATCCAACAACGATTAACATATTTTTAAAGAGGTACAGGGATGAAGAAGCATTAGCTAAAATACAGAGAAATCTAACAGTAATTAAAGGAGAGAAGTATTATTATGAGAAGCTTGGGTTAGTGTCAAGTGAGAAATACGCACAATTAGTGAGAGAAGAGAAATTAACAGAGGATTTGAGAAATTTGATATTAGGGAAAGAGACGCATCTCTATGATTTAGTTTTCACGGTTGGTGTTAGAGGAGAGAACTTTGAAGAAGCAAAGGAAAACTCAAAGAGGATAGGTATAGCATTCAAGGGGTTGAACTTCAAACTGCACAAGGGGTATTACAGAATGTGGGAAATATTCAGAACTTTTTTACCTATTGCAAAGCAAGAGATTCCCTATTACAGCCCAATGCAGATACACACGGACGTAGCAACTGCGTTTTTTCCATTCACCAGCGGGATGTTCTCACTTTTTGGGGAGAATGCCATCCTTTATGGATTCAATGAAGTGAACAACACGCCTGTTTTCATAGACAGGTTTTTAGGGAATTCGTATAATGGCTTGATATTTGGCAAAACTGGAAGTGGAAAGTCATACTTTGCCAAGTTATCCATGGTTCGCAGTAGCATAGCCAACCCAGACATTTTAATTTACTCCCTAGACCCTATGGGAGAGTATAGCAGGTTAATAGAAGCTATGGGGGGTTTAAACATTAAGCTTTGGAACCCGTCTGGAGTTGGCAACATAATCAATCCTCTTGACCCACGAATAAACGAGAACGAATTTACCCGTGTGAAGAACATCATTGCCCTATTTTCCACGATATTTGAACTTACTGCTGAAGAAATGGTTTTTTTGGATGGAGTGCTTCATAAGTTGTACAAGAAATTTGAGGGGAGTGAGCCAGTACTGGGTGATTTGATAGAGTTGGTTTATGAGCAAATTGAAGTGATAAAGAGGGTAGAAGGCGAATCTTCTGCAATGCGGTATGAAAGGTTGGTAAATCTGATGAGAATATTTGAAGATGGCTCTTTATCTTTCCTGAACAGGCCAAGTAATGTGGATATAACAGGATACAATTATGTGAATTTCGATTTATCAGGGACACCTGATGATTTTGTTCCATTCTTCATGTTTTATGTCTCAAACTACGTTTATTCCAAATTGAAGAATGTTAAGGATAGGTATAAGTTGTTTTACATAGACGAAGTTAGCCACATATGGAGATTTCCTCTATGTGCGGAATCTTTGGAATGGATGGTAAGGCAGTCAAGGCATTACAAGGCTGGTTTGATTATGCTCACGCAAAGTGTGAACGATGCGTTTTTGAATTCCAGTACGAGAGCCATAATGGAGAATACAGAAATGCACTTGTTGATGCACCATGACAACTTGACAGATGAGGTAAGAGATTTTTATAAACTCACTCCTGAGCAGGAGAGTTACATTTACGCAGCACATGGCGGAAAGGGTTATGACCATTCAACGGCCTTGTTAGTTTTTGGTATTATGAAGATTCCGATTAAGATTTATGCAAGTCCAGAGGAGCATGAATTCTTGGTTACGTGAGGTGAGCAGTTATGTCATATCTCAGAGAAATAAGTGAGCATATAGAATCAACAATAAAGAGGCTCTCTAACACGATAATAAATTATGCGGTGAGTGGTGTCAATTACTTCGTGTTTGAAACTGACGATGCCATAATAATAGGAGTCGTTGAAGAGGTTGCAAAGAGGATAATAAACTTCTTTGGTGGTGTGGCAGTCAAAACCATAGGTATGAATAAGGATGAGTTTCAAAGAACGTTGAGAAGAACAATAGCAGAGGATAACATTCTTGCCAAGGTTGAGAAGAAAGAGGAAGACCATTGGGGAGGGCTTTTAACTTACGAGAAGATATTTAACTTTGAGCTTCGGAACACTTTTATCATAGTTAAAGGAGTTTACGATGAAGATGACTTGTATTTGCCAAAGTACCTGTTCAAGATGTTGAGAGTTGGAACAATGGAGGGTAAGAGAAGTGGGATAGTCATAGTTATCACGCCATCGGCCATGTTATTTCCTCACACTATTTTAGATAGTCCGTCTGTTAAAGTTTTGAAGCCACCTTTACCAGATGCAGGGGAGAGGTTGTGGCTAATCAAAGCACTTTTAGGAAAGTCTGAGATAATAGAAAACAAAACGGTGTCAGAGGAAATTTTAACTGCTTCCAAGGGGCTGAACTACGAAGAGGTTGTGGATGCTGCGAACATGAGCATTCTTCTTCAAAGGAAAGTGTCTCCAACGATATTTAGAGATATGAAGATAAGGAAGATAAAGTATAGAGGTATATCTTACGTCGAGCCAAGATACAATTTCAGTTACGTTGGAGGATACGATTTTCTCAAAGATTTTGTGAAGAAGAGGGTTGTGGCTTATTACAAGAATCCTGTTTTAGCCAACAAGTTTGGGTTGAAGTCTCCAAGAGGTATGATTTTGACTGGTGTTGGTGGAACTGGTAAGACGTGGTTTACTTTAGCACTTGCTGGAGAACTATCGGTACCTATGGTTAGGATAGAAGTTGCCGATATTGTTGGAGGAGAGATGGGAGAGGCAAGGTTAAAAGAGGTGTTGCGTGTTTTGGATTCGTTGGCACCAGTAGTTGTTTTTATGGATGAGATAGACCAGATTGCTTTGAAGAGAGAGTTCACAAAGGAGTCTAGTGAGCGTAGAGGAATGATAAACACGCTTATGGAGTGGCTGGGCAGACCATCCAGAGACGTGTTTGTAATAGGTGCAACGAACCTAATCAAGCAAATTGATGAAACGTTTTTGAGGACTGGAAGGTTTGATTCAATAGTGTTTATGCCACCCCCAGATTACAAGGCAAGGTTAGAAATCTTGAAGATACACACGCAAAAGATTAGAAAGTTAAAGGATGTGAAGTTCGATTCGCAGTTGCTTGATGACATTGCCAAAAAGACTGAGCTTTGGGTAGCTTCCGACTTGGAATCTTTGGTTCAGAAAGCGTTTGAGAATGCGATGGTTGATTATATAGAGAAAGGCACGTCAGAAATCACTATTGAACACTTTAACAAGGCAATGAAGAGCGTTGAGCCTAATTTAGAGTTAAGAAAGCAAGAGATTAGGGCAGGGATAAATGCTTTGAAGATGTTACCTCAGGGAGCGGTAATGAAAGAGAGCATTGAAAAGGCAGAGATAATGATCAACGTGGGAAAGAGACGCAGGGTTGTGGGAGAAGGAGTAGTTTAAAGAAAAAGTTAAAAACTTTTTTTGTGGGAAAAAACCTTCCCACTCATTCGCAGTTTTACGGCTTTGATTATCTGCTTTTTGATATAGGGATCATGTTTTGGAATCTCCTCAATTCTCTTTTTATTTTTTCCTCTTTCTTTTATCACTATCTTGAAACCATTATCCCACACATCGAGCAGTTGCCTTATTCCATCATCGTTCTTTTTTGCCAGTTCCCTAGCGATTTTTAGATAATTTGTGTTTTTTCTCTTCTGGTTTTTGTTTCCTTCGTTCAAGAAGTCGTCTAACTTCATTCTCACTCCTCACTATTGAATATGTCCTCATCGTTTATTTCTTCGTTGTCTTCTTTCTCAAATAGTAATTCATCGTTAAGTTCTTCTTTCAAATCTTTAGGAGTTTCTTTGGGATTTTCAGCAGTTGCTGAAATGAGTTTCATTTTCAGCAAGACAGGTTTTATGTAGCCTCTCACTTTGTTGGGCAGTATTTTTATTCCGAATGTTTCAACTAGCCCTATGATAAACGCTATTAGAAATAGGAACTCTATGAATAACGCACCTATGGAGGTCGTTGTTATGTATTTCACACCCATGTCCTGAGTGCTTACTGGGTGAGATAGGGGATGCGGATCATAGGCATTAACCATCTCTCCCCATCCAAAAGGTGTTGGGAAGGAGTTGTTGTAAGGTACATTTATGATTCCATCGGTGCTGTCTTTTCCATACATATTTGCCCAAGACTCATAGTAATTGTTGTTTAAATTTTCGGCACAAATATGTTCAATATTGTAAAAATCGTTGTGATTCACGTCTGTAATGTATTTGTAGGTTATTATAGGGTTTCCATGAGAATCGTAGCCGTAGATAATTAGAGGGAACTCTATTATAGGGTAGATGAAGCCATAGAAGTAATTGTGATTGATGGTTGACACAATGTTTGAAGGCATTTTTTGCATATCAAGTGTCATTAAACTTTCTACACCAACGCTGAGGTTTTCAAAGTCTCCCTCAAATATATTGTACTGGACATCAACTACATCATAAGCACCATTGTCCCAGAACATGAATAGTGCTGGAAGGAGTGTGGGTTTAATATTATCGGTTATTACTTTTCCGTGAGAATCAGTAAAGTAATGCGTGTAAACAGGAATGCTATGTTGGGTGAATTCTCCAGTATGGCTTTGTATGAAAACGTTGTTTTTCACTACAATTTTAGGAGCGGAAAGCGAAGCCCCGATAGTCAAATCTTTGAAGATAATATCTTCAACGGTGATGGCCCCAGGGATGTATCCTTTAATGGAATTATCTATTTTCTCATAGACATATAATCCAGTCGTGGGTCTCATCGGGTGTGCATATAACCCAATAAAGTAGCAGTTTTTGATTATGATTGTCATGCTGGTATCTTCTATGGCCAAACCTATTGTTCCATCACTCACTACCACTTTCAGGTTCTCAATCACTAGCGGATCAAAAGAGGTACCCATTCCTTTAAATCCGTATTTCTTGGCAAATTCTTTTAGTTCAGTATCTCCCTGAATTAATATTGGGTGGTTTATTAGAATCTTTGCTTTTTCTTCAGGGACAGATACTTTCTTTCCACTTGCTGCTGTGACTCCCATAAGCACTAGCGTTATCACTATCAGTATCACCAGAATCATCTGGAGCTTATTTTTCCATATTTCATACATTTTCTTCACCTCTTCTCTTTTTCATGCTTAACAAATAAGCGTTTACCAAGGATGAAAGTGAGGTATAATGATACTTTCTTCTAATTCTCTCTATCACGTTAGCAAATTCACGGGACACTTTGAAGGAATATATTTTCTTGGGAATTTTTGTTTCTTCTTTCTTCATCAATTCATATTTCTTTTTAATAGCGTCGCACTCTTTTCTATATAGAAAATCAGATACCATTTCTGTTATAGCAAGTGCTACATCTTCTCTTTTAGATTCAACAGCATAGACAGAAATCATGGTATCTTTTCTTTTTTTCTCTTTTTTGGGGTAGAGCAGAACATACACGTATTTAGAATCAGAAGCAGTTATAAGCATTTTTTGTTCATCAAAGTTATTTTCCTGAAGGATTTTTTGGAGTTCTTTGCTTTTGTTGTTTATTTTAACCGCTTTTGAGAGAGAGCAACCAACACACACGCCATTGTATTTTATGGGCAAATTGCACACGGGACACACTTCCACCTCTATTACTTTACCGCATTCCGAAGAATCTGTTGTTTTAAATGTTAATACCATTGTATTAAGATATAATATCCAATTATTTAAACCTTTCGTTTTAGCAAATGCTAAATGAAATGCACTAATAAAAAGATTTAAATATTTAAAATCACTATTTTAGTGTATGAGGGTATTTAGAGCAACGTCTTTGACGAACCTTGCAGCGTTTTACGGTGTTCCTCATGTTGTGTTGAGCGTTAGAGGAAATGAGCTATGGATAATTACCGATGTGGAGTATTTTGACAGGAGAGGACTTGAGTTTTTGAAGAAGATGGGGTTTGTCAAGTTGCCTTCCTTTGAGAGTGTGTATTTTCCTGCAACCTCTCTTTCAAAGGTTATGAGCATTTTGAAGATACTGGAGAGGAAATATGGTTTTGAATATGTGGTTTGTTCTAAGATGAGCAATTTGCTTGTGCAAAAAATAAAGGAGTATTTGGAGAGGGATGAAGGAAGTAGCTCCTTGAATTGAGATTTTCACGCTGAAGTGTCATCACCCACTCTTTTTATTTTAATGAAAATCCTCACGATTGCCTTTTGCCAACAGAAATTCCTCTCAAATTCCAGATAGCAAGACAAAATCCACGCTTAATTTTATTTTTTTAAAAAATAAAATTTTTTAAGGTATGTTTGGGGGTTCATGGATATAATTCATCGGTTCGGGTTAGAAATGCGATTGTGGGGCAAATTTTGGCTATTAGATGACAAAATAGAACGTTTTGTAAGTCTTCCAAAGATTGAAAAATAAAAAAAGAGGTAGGTGGGTCAGCTTGATTTTTTTTTGTAGGTGTATCCTCCTAGTGAGAGGAGGAATCTCCATTGTTCTGGGTGGTTTGATATTTTATCGTTGAGCAACTTGTTGAAGGCATAACGCAGTTGCTTTCTTGAAAATCCGATACCTTTCTCATTATGCAAGAAATCCACGACAAAGCACAATGAGTAGTATATGCTCCATTTTGTTTTTTCTGAAAGTTCTCTGGCTATTCTAACTAGTTTCCATTTCTGTTTCCACTTTTTCCACACCCATTTTTCCAGTTCCTCCATGATAACTTGCCCCCGTGCTTTCCATCTTTTCTGTGAGTTTTGAAAGGATTTTAAAACTGCCGTGCCAGAATCCATAGACGTATCCTTTAATCCACCACTCGCTCATATTTAGTGAATAAACGTCTCTTCCAATTTTGTTCTTCTTATCAAAGGTGCCAAACAAGGCACCAGACATGAACTCCTCAAAATGCTCTTTGAACTCATTAGAATCGAAATCAATTTCTTCTTTGGTTAGTATAATTTTCTCTTTTTCTCCATAGTAATTCTGAATGGTCGCTATTATCTTTCCATTATGGGTGAAGGTGCCGATCAGGGTTCCCGTATGCTTCGTGTTGGAAATGATACCACCTCCCAAGCAAATGAGATAATGAATTTAATGAATTTAAATTTTTTTAATATCATAAAACTCACAATCGCATTCATCTATTTCCTTGGGTAGTAAGGGTGTGTCACCATCCCATGCTTCTATGATTAAAGGTTTTCCAAATTCCCTTACCATATTGGTTTTGTTGTTTTTTATGTATTCTATCTCACCTTGAATTAGCATATTTATAAATTCCCTTGCAGTAATCTTTTCTTCTGTGATTATGTGAGATTCCCACACTATTTTGAGAAGGTACTCTTCATCTAATAAGCTAACACTTTCTTCATCACCCACCACACCACCTCACAAAAAAGAAAGAATTAAGGATATTCAAAATCCTTTGCAGTTAGCGGTGGTTCATCAGTTTTGTCTATGTATTCTATTCTTTTTCTTTTAGGTTTTTCTTTCGTGCTGTTGTTTTTGGTTTTGTTCTTCTTCTCTCTAATTCCATCCACGGTTTCTTGAGATTTGTTAAGCAGGTATTCGCTTCTCTCAACAGGTAAAGTGTGTTTTTCCATTATTTCAATAGCAATGTCTTTGTAGAACTTGTTTATGAGATCGTTTATGTAAGAGATACTTTTCTTAACGTCTTCCTCATTTTCAAAGCTCTTCCAGAATTGTCTTCTCTTTCTATCGTAGGCGAACTTCATCTTTGCAAGTTGTGGGTAAAGGTACTGGGAAATTGGGGTATATTCTGGCATTTTTAATGTGATATAGTGGCTCTTACCATTCTCGTTGTTTGCCTCAACGTGTTTAGTAATCACCCAGTTTTTGAAAAGGAAATTCTCCATCTCCTTAAATGCTTTGCTCCACTCTCCTTTCGTATTCCTCTCATATTTTTTCTTTTCAAAATTTGCTTGTTCAAGGGGTTTTTCTTGCGTTTCTACTATTTCATTTTTCTCCACAAACTCACCTCCCTTTGTTTTTTTCGTATCTTTCGGGCTTTCTGCCCTTTCTTCATTCAATTCATCTTCAACCTTTAAACCAAGTTTTGAATAATCAATTTTCAAATTATTCTTTTTAGCTACTAAAATCAAATCCTCTATGGAGTTGTATTTATAATAATCTCCAATCTCCACGATTTCTCCATTTTCTACTTTTATCAAGAACTCATCTGGGCCATGCTCATCCGAATCAAATTCAAAGCCACAAGAGTGGATGTACTCAACGACAGGAATAATCTGCTGGGGAGAATCAACAAACCCGTCATCATCTACTTCTAAATTTGTCTCATCTTTCACTTTCCAGCTTTTTCCCTTATCCAAATGTCCGCATTCTGGACACGCTATATACCATCCATCATCCATCCTATCACCTTCTCTTTTATTCTCAAGAAACATTTTTCATCTCTTGCAGGAGATAGGATTTAAGAGTGTTCTTTGAATCCTGCGGTATGTTTATCCCTGAAAGATTTATCATCGCTTCCATAGTGGCTATTGCCATCGCCACTTCGTAAGGATTCTCACACTCCCTTAACAATTTAGAGAACCCATCCACGGCTTCCTTAACCACTTTTTCAAGATACACGCCAGTTATTGTTATTTCTTCTGCCATCTTCATCACCTCACAACTCAGCACCCACCTCATTTTTAATGTTGTTTTCTGCAAAGTTCTCTTTAACTTTTTCAGAATCCACAACCATCACCACGGGTTTCTGCCCTAAAACGTCAGAAATCTTGTTTAGTTCTTCAGGAACTTTGTCCTTAGGCACTCTCTTGATTATGCTCCCATTATTGTTCTTGTATCCCAGCTCATCTACAACTTTTCTAAACTTGTCTGGGTCTGAGGCCTTGATTCCCATAACGATGCTCTTGTCGTTAAGCTTGTTATAAGCATAAGTGTATTCTATTATGTGCTTAACTGCTTTGAAGACATTTTCCACACCATCCATTAGCTCTATAAGTGGTTCCGTGATTTCAACCGATGAATATGTGGTTACCATCTGTCCTTCTTCCAATTTGTTATGTATATCGTTTTTGTCTGGTTTTTCTACTTTTGTTTTTATGGTTTGAGCGATGTCGCTGGTTTGAGTTGTGGGTATTTTGCTGCTCTGCTCTTTTATTTTTTCCTCAATTTTTTTAATTCTGTCTGCAATTTTTGCGATGTGAGTAAAGTCTTCTTGGGTGGGTTTGTCTTTCATAGTAATGTAGTTTCCATAGAAGCTCTTTATATTCTCTATATCCTCTTTATCTTTTAAATCCAAGAAAACAGTTGGCACGTATTTTGATAGAAAAGAAAGTACCTCATCCTTGTTCTCATCAGTAATGTTAAAAGTATAAATTTTGCCGATTTTTTTTACAATGTCTGGATGCTTTCTGGCAAATCGGAAGAGTGCAAATTTAAATATGAAGCCGTAGTGTACTTCCCATATATGCTTTAATTCGCTTGTTTTTTCATCTTTTTTTAATGTGACAACGGCGTAGGGAACACCCTTCTTTTTATGATACTCAAGCAGCTGATCGCTTTTTTCCAGTAAAAAGGCTTTGAATTTTCTCTTTCTTTCCTCGATTATTCTTAAAATTTCCTCCTCTGCAAGTTCCTCCATCTCACTATTTTTTTCCACCATATTGTAGATAATGTGAGAATGGTTTATAAATGTTTCTATTATTTTTTAATTGATTTAGCAATTGCTAAAAAATTTTAAATATTTGTAAATCATAAGGTTAATCATGGCTACAAAAAAATTAAGGAGTGATGTGTGGTACTACAAAGATATAATTGTGCCGTGGAGTTCTAAAGAAACTGCTTCTTATATGGTAGTGACAGAAGATCCAAGTAGGGAGAGAGAGGTTATAGACAAATGCGGAATTCAACTAGCAGTAAAATCTCTTTTAGAAAATCTGAGGAAGAACTTGTTGGGGGACTCTTACCCTACAAAGGTGAATTATTATATCGTGAAGCAGGTTGATGAAAGAAGTGTTTTTGTCTCCAAATACGTGTTCTCTATTGATAGTGATAGTGTAAATAGCCTTACAGAAAGTGAGACAAAGGAGTTTTTAAAGGGAAATGGAGAGAAACTCTTTAAACAAGGGAAGATAAGAATAAAAGTTAGGGGAATGAGTATAGACTCATCCAATTTTTCAGTAGAGGAAATTGATTTGAATGATATAGGCAAGGGGAAAAAATACAGGAGACTGCCCCTACCTGTTCCTATGAAAGTTCAGCCTCCAGACACACCGACGGATAGGCCAACATTAATTGAAATTGAAAAGCCATCAGATATAGGGGTTGTTCCAACCGACATAGCATATTATCATTTGCTCAAAGAATATGAGTTTGGCCCAAACGATACCTCTACGGTGACTGTTTATACTGGCGTAAAATTGAATGAGGGTGTTTATGATGAGAGAAGGTCTTTGATTTACTTAGCAAAGAATGTTGCCAAATCCATTACCAGTTTGGTGAAATCAAATGCCTTTATAGGGATTATACCCGACGAGTCATTCGTTCCTAGTGGAGTGAGAGCAATAACTAGGGAATCCTTCTTGAGTGTTCCTTCGAGAGAAGACATCAAGAAACGTTTAGAACTGCTTGTCAAAACCTTCAAGAAAAAGGGAAGATTGCCCAAAAATTTTGAAGTAACTGAGGAGCTGGTTGATAATGCTGTTGGCTTAACTCTTGATGAAGTAGAGTCGGCAACAAGAGAATCGATACTGCTTTATGGGACGATAGAGAAGGATATATTTAGAGATATGAAGATAAAGAAGCTTTCAAAGATGAATGTAAGGTATGTGGAACCCGCCATCAATTTCAAGCTTGTTGGAGGTATGGATATTCTCAAGAAAGAGGTGATGAAAAACATAGTTAGATTTTTAAAGAATCCGAATGAGCTGGAAGAGTTTGGTATAAAGTCATCAAGAGGTTTTCTTCTTGCAGGAATTGGAGGTACTGGTAAAACTTGGTTTGTGAACGCACTTGCTGGAGAAGTTGGAAGGCCTGTTATCCAGTTAGATGCAGCGGATTTTATGAGCAAGTACGTCGGTGAAAGTGAGCATAATCTTCGCAAGATAATCAAAATCGCAGAGGAACTAAACGCATTTGTTTTCATAGATGAAATAGATGCTTTGGGTCAAAAAAGAGAGAATGTGGTTTCCACCGATTCGGGAGTGTCAAGAAGGATAATCAATATGATAATGGAGTGGCTAGGGAGCAAGGATAGAAAAGCGATAGTGATAGGAGCCACGAATTTGGTTCAGGACTTGGATACTAATTTTATAAGGGCGGGGAGGTTTGACAGAATATACTACGTGTCTCCACCAGATGAGAAAGCAAGAGAGCAAATACTGAAGCTTCACGCCAAAATACTAAATCCTCCAAAGGGTAAAATAAAGATAGACGATGAAATTTTCAGCAAAGTTGCGAAAGAGACTTACTTGTGGACGGGTGCCGAGTTAGCAACGCTTGTAAATGATGCGAAGATAATTGCAGCGAATGATAATGCAAAAGAACTCAAGTACGAACATTTTAAAAAGGCTATGGAGAACATGAGAATAAACATAGAAAAAAGAAAAGCAGAGATAGAGAGGGATATAAAAGTGCTTAATGAGATTCCAGAAGGTGTAATTTCAACAGTCACAATAAAAGAGGCAGAGCGTATAATATCGGGGAACTGGATGCCATCAAAGACAGAAGAGGAAATTACTACCCTACCTCAGATGGAGGGTATTGGTAATCTCTTGCCTAGTGAGGATGACGAAGAGCTTGAGGAGGCAAATGATGATGAATTTGAACTCATCTGATAAGGAAAAATTCGTCTGGCAAGAACTCGTTAAAATAAAAGATGGAAAAGTAATGTACTTGAGAAATAGAAAGGGTAAGGTCTATTCAATAACGATAAAGCAATGGAGGTCAAAGTTAACCATAGAAGAAGTTGAGCAGTTGCTTAACAATAAAGAGAGAGTGAAGGTAAATTGTGATTTGATTCACGGTGTAGTCAGAGGAGTTTATCATGAAAGTTTGCTTGTTGAGAAAGAGGAAGCCAAGAAAGAGGAAGACAAGGAGGAAGTGGTGATAAATTTTGGTATTAAACCCTTATCGGACAAAGACAAGGCAAGGATAGAAATCAGAAAAGAGAATAATCGGTGGTATTACAAAATTCATTTGTGGGTTCCCATGTCAGTAGAAGACGTGGATTACCACAAGGTTCGTTCATATATGGAGGTGGGAGTAGCTCCTGTTATGTTTTACTCTCCAGCAAAGAGTTTTGACACGAAGAAAGCTGCAATCAAGGCTGCCGTGGAGGAGGCTCACGATATTATTGTTTCTAGAGTTCTGGGGAGAGACCTTTCTGGTTTTTATCCTTATGAAGATGAGTTGTCTATTGCGGGTAGGAAGTGGCTGAAGAATCTTATGAGGGTTATGAAAAGGTATGTTGGAGAGGTGGTGGATTATACTGAGGAACCAGCGAAGCCGAGGTTTTTGAATGTTAAGAAGGTGGGGGGAGGAATTTTACATTTTAATTATACGGGAAATGTTGGATACTTCACAAAAAGTGATTTGAAGAAAATCAAGGGTTATGAGAAGATTTTGACTGGAAAGAGGATGAAGGTAAGTTTCAGGATAGAACCCGAAAGACCTTTCCTGAAGCTAAAAGGAAGTGAGAGCATATACAATATGTATCATGTTGCTGCCTTGATGGAAGGGTATCTTGGAGAGAGGCTACTTGGGATAAATGGGAGATTTTTGAAAAAGGCGGTTGGCAGAACAATTACTATGGACGTAGTTCAAGTTAAGAAGGGGCCTTTGGTTATAGACATAGGCACGGGATATTTGCTACTGGCTCCCGTTAGCGGGGTTGAAAAAGATATGATTCAGGAAATCGTAGAAAATGTAGTTATCAAAGACGAGGAGGTGAGTAAGTGAAACTTGAAGAATTTAATGGGTTCTGGGTTGCAGGAGTGAATTTCAGAGTGGAAAGCAGCACAAAAGAAGGAATTTTATCTTATACATTATCAATTGATTCTTTAAGAAATCTATTGGTGCAAGAGTATCCTTTAGAGTATGATTTTAACAATATGGGCATCTTCAAAGTTTATTATGATAGAGCATATATGAGGAACAAGGCCTTTGAGTTTGTGGGGAAGGACTTTATCTTCAGGAGAGGTTACAATCATAGTCATCCAAATGTTGTTTATGACAGGTCTTTGGGTTTTTATACTGGTGCTTACAAAGGAGGAATATTCATTGATGAAGATGATGGTAACGTGTTGAAAAAATCAAAGTTTGTAGATGGTGTTATGCTATTTGGTGATGGATTAAGTTTTGTGTCGTCAACTTCTGTGGATGCCAAGGTAATTACAGACTTGCTTGAGAAGATGGAAGAGAACAAGGCACTTCTTGAGAACATAAAAAAGAAAGATGGGTTATATTGGAGAAGGAAGGCAAATGAAGTTATGACGAGAGATATGTTGTTTAAAGATACAAGAAAATCATTAGAAATCTTTGAAAGGTTTGTGGATAATTATTTAGAACAAAGGTACGGTTGCAGCGTCTCACCTTCGGTAGTCTCACCTTCGGTAGAGAGAAGGCACCTGTTGAGTGCTTTGAGATTCTTAGTTAGGGACGGCGGGGTGAGAGATAAACCCAATTATTTGGTGCCGTTTGGTTTGAGAGGGAAAGAGCCTTGGTTTGAAAATGGCATGGGTGGTGTTCAAGCGATGTTTGATGTATCGGATTTTGATGAGGGCAATCAGATGATGACATTGAGGAGTGGAACTTCTTTGTTTTTCCAGACGCCGATGAGAATAACTGATGGGCAAGAGAGCAAAGGTATCTCTCTTTTAGATAACACTTTAAATGTTCACTACTCTTCAAAGCTGTTCAAGGTTAGAGGAAAGACTGCTTATGTTTATGGAGCAAGGGATTTTGAGGGTAACAAGGTTTGGAGCTTTATGTTCTTTGGAGACAGGGATGTAATCAAAAGTTTGAAGAATAGTGTTGAAAAGGGCTTTGATGAAATGAGGGTTGCGTTTGTTGAAGTTAGCAAGAGTAATTTGATGGCTGGTGGTGTGGTGGGTATCAAGCAAGAAAACGTTTTAGGAGGTGAGGTTGAAATTGATTTATAGGTTTGTCTCTTTCCATAGTGGAGAAGAGAGAAACGTAGTTGAGTTGATCATTGGAGAGGAGTTAGTTAGTAGTAGCTACGAGATGAGTTTGAATGAGGATTACAAGAGGCATGGAGAGAGCGTTTCGGTTGATGGAGATATAAAAGAGAAGTACCAGTTGAGAGGTCTTCCTAGCGAGATGGAAGTCATAAGGAATTTGAAAGGCAGGAGCGTGTTTATAAAAGGAGTGTTGCAGGTTCTTTCAGATGATGGAAAGCCAGTATTTGGCTTGGCCGTTGGGGAATGGGCTTCTTTTAAAGAGCTGGTTAAAGGAACACTAAGAGAATTGGCAAAAATGGTAAAATCAAATACCTTCCCTTTTTCCTTGATGATGAAAAAAGGCGAAGCCAAAGCGGTGATTTACATACCAGAAGGAAGAATCAGATACGGCAAGGTTGAGAGTGTTTTGAAAGAGTTTTTTGAGGAGGAAAAGAGTCAGATGGTTGTACCATTCGTGTTTGGCAAAGAAGATGTTGAGAAGATTGCTGGGCAGGAGATTTCTGACAGCAGATGGAAAGAGTTATCATCCCGCATTAACGATGAAATTGTTTCAAGGTTTGGAGGTGATGTGGTGGGGTTAATTAAGCAGTTGCTTAAAGAGAAAGATGTGGGGATGATGGAAATATGATTGAGAAGAAAGGAGGTGGTGTAAGAATCGTGATTGAGGTTCCGAAGGGTATAGATGAAAGCAGGTTGAAAGAAATCGATGAGAAGATGAAGTGGATGTTTGCAGTTGAGGCAGGGTTGCTTGGGAGAAAGCAAGAAGAGGTGTTTTACGAGAGGATAATGAGAGATGCAATAAGAAAAGGGTTAGCGGTTGTTCCATTATGGTTAACGAAGAGCAAAATGGAGCAGATGCTTGGGAAAGAAATAACTCACAAAGAATGGAACGAGAAGAGAGGCAGGGTTCAAGAGTTGCTTTTAGAGGGTATGCTTGAGAAGGTTTGGGACGATGTTGAAAAAGAGTTTAAAGAGGAAGAGCTGTTGATATTGGAGTTGTGATGGAAATGGAAGTGTTTTATGAAACTTCAGGAGGAATATTCAAGAAAAAAACTGCGAAGTATTTACACTTTGGGTTAGATTTCTTTAAAAATGCTAACGGTGTTGACCTGTTTTCCTTTTTTGACCTTGTTGGATTTGAGGAACAGAAAGGTGGAAGAAAAATTCCCATTTACGAGCAGTATGCTGTGGTTAGGGAGGACGCTATGAAAAAGATGTTTGTGGTTTACGAGAAAGTGGAGGGGAAGATTCAGGAAACCAAGTTTGGTTCTTTGAGAGAGGCTTTTTTGTATTTGTGGAGAAAGCACATACGGATGGAGAGTGATGACAATTCAGGTTATTATTTGAACGAGGCTACCATGGGCTTAATAGAGACTTCTGTGAGAGGATACCTTTTCAATATGTTTGTGGGGTACAGGGAGATGGCCGAGTCTTTCTGGGAGTACTTCAGAGAGAGGTACAACATAAAAGATGAGGATTTGCTCATAGTCGTACAGGGTGCTTTGGTTCCAGATATTCTTGCAGTCTTCAGGAGGGGAGATAGGTGGCAGTTCATTCAGGTTGGTGTAATGGGACAGAGCTACTTGCACTACGTCATATCTTTAGATAATGAGAAAGAGTTAAACAACATTCTTGAAGCACTCTATGGTTTGGTTTTTAATGAGTTGAATCCGCCAGATTCTGAAATTAATAAGTTGGGTAATATGATGAACCCGCATAGTTCTCTTCTTTATCGCAATCCAATTTACTATCCAAGATTTATTGATGATTTCACAAAGCGGAAATTTTTAGAGTTTGGGGAGAAATATCGCAATGAGTTTCTTAATGCCAAACGCTTAAAGATTCCTTATGGTATAATTTACTTTTACATTCATTATTTCTTCTCCAACAACGTGAATGACCTTAACAGTAGTGTTATAAGAGAAAATGTATCTATGATGATAGGCAAGAAGATAGGGAGTTGGGAGTGGAGCAAAATAATCAGGAAAATAAGAAAGCTTGAAAAGAAAGATGAGAAGTTGGTTAAGGTAGGTGGGGTATCGAGGGTTGGGAATGAGTATTTTGATTGGAAAATGAATGGAGAGATAAAAGTCAAAAAAGGTTTATTTGGTAAAAATAAAGAGGTGATGCTTGATGAATTTGGAATTGATTGAGTTTAAGAAAGGTGATAAGTATCCTGTGATTGGTAGGACGAGAGAGGGGAAAGTCGTGTTAATAGATTCCAAGGCAAAGAAGTTACCTTCGCCCAATGAGTTGTGGGTTGTGAAGATTAGAAAGAATATGCCAAATTACGTGATTGTTGATCCGCTGGAGAAGGTAGATTTGGAGAGGGGAGAACCGAGATACCTGATAGGGAATAGGAGTATTGATGTGGAAAACAAAACCGTTGTGGTGAGGATATGGGTTCCCAAAAACAAGAATCCGACTACTCTCACCTACAAAATTAAGGATGCGAGTGTAGAAGTTTTGAAAAATGCGACTGGTGAGCCATTTATTCATGCAAAGTTTGATTTGGGGAAGTGGGTTTATGAGAAAGACTTTTATTTTGGAGATTCGGAGCTGAAAAATCTCTTGAAGACGTTTGACAAAGAGGATGCTTATTGGGAGTTGATTAAGGAGCAGATAAAGTATTTAGATGCGTTTGAGAGGGAGATGGAAGAAATAGGAGAGATAAATTACACGGATTATTGGGGTTGGAGAAGTTTAGATTTCAAGAAGAACTATCCAAATACGAAAATATTGGATAAAGGAGTGAAAACGGAAGGTGATGAGGTTTATACATACTTCAAGCTTGAAAATGGAGGGTATGTAGAGATAGGAGAGGATGGGATTTACGCAGTTGGATTAGGGAAGAACGGGCTTGATTTGGTGAAGGCATTAGCGGTTATCAGGGCTTTTGTTGTTATTAGTGCAACAAAAGATTTCCCTGCACAAAGTATTGCTTCAGTTATCGAAATGTGTACTGGAAAGAAACTCAAGCCCGTGGGATATGCAAATTTGAGAAAGATTCTAATTAGGGGAGATTATGCCACCAAAACAGATGATATTTACGCAGTTGCTGAAAAATTGAGAGATTATGTTAAAGAGGAGAATGCAAGTATAGCCCGTTCAGATGAGGCCATTCGAGATTATATTTCCATGTATGAGGAAATTAACGGTAAGAAAATAATGGAGATGGAATAAAGGAGGTGATAGGATGAGTCATGTGAGTAGTGTGAAAACGAAACTGAAAGGAGTAAATGCGAGTATGTTGAAAAAAGCGTTGAAAATCATAGCAAAAAATATTGGTGCAGAGGTTGTTAGTGCCGACAGCATAAAAGATTACTATGGAAGAAGCGTCGTGAAAACGCTCCCAAATGGTGTGAAACCTGTTGCAGCTCTTACAGGAGGCAGGTTGAAATATGGAGTTGTTGTTGCGACGAACAAAGATGGAGAGGTCGGCGTTTATGGTGATTTCTGGGCATCTTCAATTAACAAGGAGCAAATGGCATCCATGATTGAGACAGAATACACAGCCACAGCAGTTGAGACAGCTCTTGCCATGCAGGGTTTTAATTACGTGCATAGAACCGAGACGAAGGAAAAAATTGAGATTACTGCTATGTGAGGTGATGAAGATGGGTAAAGGAGTAACTGTTAGGATAATAAAAGACGAAAATGGTGGTGTGAGTCGGGTAGAGTTTGATTGGATCGGCTTTACTGGGAAATCTTGTGATGTTGCTGCGTTGAAGTTGTACGAGACTCTCAAATCCATGGGTGTCGAAATAAACGAATACCACAAGGAGTACAAGCCAGAGTATAATATAATAACGGAGAGGGTGAAAGGATATGAGTTTGAATTTTAAAAATTCGGTGATAATTCGGAAGAAGCCAATAAGCCTAATATTGAAGGGAATAGATGATGATACGCTGGTGGAAGAGCCAAAGGAGAGTGGTGTGGGCATTTTCATTCTTGCAAACGGAGACGGTTCCAAGGCAAAGGAGTTGAAAAAGGCATTGGAGAAGATGGGAGTTTATGTTGAGTTGGAGGTGTTGCCATGTGGCTAAAAATATAAAGAAGTTTAATTTAGAGGGCCTAATAGTTAACAAAACGATACAGACAGAGTCCGTGTTCAAGGTTAGGCTGGACGTGACGAACATTAAGAAGTTCACCATGTTCGAGGTTATAGAGGAAAATCTGAGAGACATTTTAACGGAAATTGACAATCAATGGAGCAAGTTAGCATCCGAGAGGAACATATTTCAGAAGGAATCTTTTGTGAAAGAGCATGAGAAAGGTAAAAATGTGGAAGGAAAGGCTAGGGTAACCAGAAACGCAATAGAGTTTATAGTGATACCCCAAGCCCTATCCAATAGTATGAAATACATTAGGAGAATGGTTTATGATGCAATAAACAGATACGGAATAAAAGTACCTCTTGAGAAATTTGAGGGTGGAACACCCACAAACAAGCGTATGAGGTACATATATTTTGTTCCCAAGAATCTTTATCCCAAATTGGAGAAGGAGATTGAAGAAATCAACTCTTTTATATACGAGCTAAATCACGTTAGAGGCAAGATTACGCAGGTGGTTAAGGAGGGAGAAGAGGGCAAGTATTCGCTTGACGATTATTTCAGTTCGCCTTTTTGGAACCGATTAAAAGATTTGATAAGGTTTGTTGTGGTTGTGAATGAGGTATTGAAGTATCCAGAGGTAAAAGCAGGTGGAAAAGAATTGAAAAGCAGGTTAATAGAAGCAATAGGTGATAGTTCAAGTGTTGAGGAAGCACTTGCTGAAGCAGGTATAAAGAGTGAAACTTTAAGAGATATTTTGAGGATTGCTTACAACAAAGCAAATGAAGTTATAAATTCAATCCCAACGGAAATATCACCAGTCAAGATAAACCCGCTCATAATAGATATGAGTTATAACAAGATTAGAGAGTGGGTTGAGAGAGACCCAGAATCTGGTGAGAAGTTAAAAAAGGCAGCGGAGGACATGATAAAAAACATGGCTAAGCAGATGGCTTCGGAGTTCAAAGATCTTCTGAATGAGATTAAGATGAAAGCCAAGAGTTATAAAGAAATAGGTAGCTTGGGCAGGTTTAGAGATGATTTAAATGCCTTTAATGAGAAGTTGGAAGCTCTTGGTATGGGCAGGGTTGAGGTCATAGACGATATTATAGCAAGGGCAAGTGGGGAGAAAATATCCAGTGAGGAATTGATGAATATGCTTGATGAGGCTGGAGATTATGTTAATGAGGTGTTGGATGTTGGGGAGTTGGATTTGGGAGAGGAAGATTTAGATGTTGGTGATGAGGAAATGGAGGTGATATAATGGATAGAAATTCGGCGATAGCGAGACTATTGATACTGAAATACGTTTACAGAGATGTGTTGCCGAAAGATTTTAGCGTGAAATACTACATTCCAGACAACAACATAAACGAAGAAGTTTTGAGTAGGATAAACGGGTTGTACGAGAGGGCTGGAAAAAGGTATTACATAAGGGGGAACTTGGTTGAAGTTATGTTGAGATTAAAGGATGTTGAGCCATACGCTAAAACTTGGCAGAAATATGACAAAGTGTATATGTTTCCAGAGCTTCTTTTCAATTTAAATCAGATAGCAATTGCTAGACCAATTATTCATACATACTACGTGCCTCAGAAAGAGGACATGGTGATACTCAATCCTTATCGGTTCCGCAAGGTGAAGGTTGAAAGTTACGATGGTTTTGTCAGGTATGATTTGGAGAGGCAGAATCAGGTGTTTATGGCTTTGTTGCAGGTTTTTGAAGACAGGCCACCTTACAGAGGGCTTATCTGGAATGCAAAAGACATAAAGGATATTGATTGGAACTTTTTGATAGATTCGGTTAGGTTGAGGAATCTTTCAGAGAAAAAGTTTCCGCCTTTAACTTACAATATCAAAGTGTTTGTGGTGAATGGCAGAAGGTACTACATTAACAAGATGGCAGAAAGCAATCCAGTATTACCGATGGGAAGGCAGACTTATCTGGTTGAAACAAAAGAGAACAGCAAGTGGAAGACTAGACAGATTGACACACACATAGGGGAGAAAGAGGTAGTTGACTTTGTGAAGAGGTTCATAAAAGAGAGGGGATTTGACATACTCAACACAGAAACATTTAACAGGTTTCTTCGTGAAAACGGGTATGAAAAAGGAGAAGTTATTGAAGGTGAAGGATACAGCAATTTTCAGAAAGAAATAGATGACGACGATATGGAATTGAGTTTGATGAATAGGAGGATGTTTGTTTAGTAGGAAGGTGATTAAATGAATGCTAAAAATTCAAGGAAAGGCGAGAAAAAATATATGTTTGTGCTTGGTAAAGAGAGGTTGGAAATAGAGAGAGTTCTTGAAAGTATCAATGGAGATATTTTCGTGATATTCAAAGACAGGACTGGTTTGAAAGAGGAACACGTAGAAGCAGGTGAGAAGTTTGCATGGGTACAGTTATATGCCATGCCAGATATGGCGGAGTTAGGATACATAAACATAAATGAGGTTATAAATTCGTATGGCTCTCACAGAATATGGGAGGTTCCTAAACCAAATTGGGTGGCACTCAACACTTATTCACGCATAAGCAATCAAAAATGGAGAATTGAGGAAGTAGAAATCAAAAAAGAGGTAGAAAGACCAAATGCGAGAGATGTGACGGATGATGAGGATATGTCTCTTACTGGAGAGCATCAGGAGATAATAGATTATGATATGGATATGTGAAGGGGGGAATTGAAGATGGGAAAGGTTGTGGTGTGGTATAGCAAATACGAGCCAAATGAGGCACAAATTAAGCACCTGCGTAATATTTACGGAGAGGATGTCACGATTCGCAAGGTGAAGAGAAGATTTGAAAGCGAAGAGCAGTTTTTGAGATACATTAAGAGAAATAAAGCAGATGCAGTTTATGCTGTTTTACCTTTAGAGATAATAAAGAGAATGATGGAGACGGATATTGGGAAGGGCGTTGATTGGCTTTGGGCTGAGTTTGTGGAAATGAAGGATGGTGTCAGGAGCGAGATGGATGCAAACTTTGATCCAAGCAAGGATTCTACTGGTTATTTCTTTGGTTTTGGGCAACATAGAAGGTTCATAGGTTTTTCAAAAATCAAGGATTATCAGTTAGTTAGAGAACCTTTGGAAGATTTTGAGAAGGTTGAAGAAGAAATTGCCAATGAAGAGAGCTACGAAGAGCTGTACGAAGAGGCAAAAAAAGAAATGGTTGAGAACATAAAGGACAACAAGACACTAATCGTAATGGTTAATAGCACGAAGTATTCAGATAAGGATTTTGTATCCGTGCAGTTCAATAAAGGAACGGCAGTTTTTGAGCAGTTGCGACCCATGTTGAAAGAGATGGGATTTACTTTCAATTCAAAGAAAAAGCAATGGGAAGGGTTTGTGGTTAAAGACAAGAAAGAAGAGTTCCTCAAGGCATACAGGGAGGTAATAGTCACGGTTCTGGAGAATATGGGGACTCTTGCATTGCAGAAGAGGGGTTTGCCAGAAAACCTCACCAACAGGTTAGTGAAGGAGGCTTTGAGCGAAACGAAGGGTATGGTGAAGCTGAGGGATTTCACGAAAGATGAAGATGTTGGAAAAGATAGTAATAATAAAGGTGAGAAAGGAGAAGTGGAAATGTGAGGTGGTGTAGGTGAATGCGGAGTTAATTCCAATAAGAACAAAAGCGATTGAAGTTTTGAACGTGATAAAGCAACTGCGTTTTAGAAAATTGAATGAAAACACTTACGCATTGAAAGGCACTTTGAAGGAAGATGAGATGGATTTGGTTAAGGATTTGCTTGTTTTGGACAAGAATAGGGCAGTATACATAACGAAAGAGCCAGAGGAAGTAATTAAGCGGTTGCTTTCTCAGAAGAAAATAATGCTTGACGTCATATTTGCCACGAAAATAATAGGTGCCGTGAAGTTAAACAGGGAAGATTTGCTTTACTTTCTGACTATGGCATACAAATCCCTTGTCATCAATGCACCACACAAAGAGAAAAGAGATTTGATAAGAAGGGCAAGGTTCAGAGGAGATTTGTTTGATTTCACGAAGCAGAGGCCATCTGACTGGGTAATAGATAGCTACTCAACCTTTAAAAGTAAAGAAGGGTCAAGGTATTTCTCCAAGGTAATATGGAAAGATTCAACTGGGCATAGATTTGTGCAGGTTGGGGGCAGAACAGCGTTTGATGATGAGTGGCGTTTTCCAAACTACATAATGATATGGGAAGAAGAAGATGTCAAGGATATTAGCGACAAGGATTTGTTTTCGCTATTGATGACGGGATACTATGCGGATAACATTGCGATGGCAATAGGAAAAGTTCTAAAATCCTACGATTTGGGAGACAAAGAATTTGGCTTTAGTGGTATTCTTGCCAGTATAATAGATTACAACGTGGTGAAGGATGATTTTTACAAGAGCTACTTGGTGAACCTTGTTGAATACATAAATGGTTCAAGGATGACTGTTGTCACGCAGGAGTTTAAAGAGGAAGAAGAAGCCACTAGGTTTTTAGAGGGAGAGTTGCTGCCAAAGATAAAAAAAGCATTGGAAGAGTTTGAAAACTTCGTTAAAAGTTCTGACTTTAATTTACAACCAGCACAAAGTTCTGAAGATAACAATAAAAATAGTGATAACCAAATCTATTTGTAAGGGTGAGAGAGATGCCCTTCAAAAGAGATACTGAAATGATCAAAAAAATAACGGGATTGATAGATGAAAAGATGGAAGGTGAGTCTCTCATTTCAAGGGAGACTGCAAAGGAATATGTCAAAAAAAATTTCAAGCAGATAGACAAAATATGGCTCATTGATTCAGAAGATAGTTTGGGTTTGCCAACAAAGAACGTAGTTATCAAGAATACTGATGGTTCTTTTTTTTGTTCGTGTATAGAGTATATAGCGACCTACAGCAAGACAAAGGGAGAGTGCAGACACATATCAACGGTGAAAAAAAATATGGGCGAACTTTTACCTTTTTACGATAAGGAGAGGGAAAAGTATGGCATGGCTCTTTCAGTAGATAGCGAAGAGTTCCTAGAAAGCATAAGTTATGAAGTTGCAAATCGTGAGAGTGTGGATATGGATATTGAAGAGAAGGAGGAAGAGGAGAGTGTAAATGATGAGCTGGAGTTAATAGACCATAAAGTAGAAAGCGAGAGTTATGTTGCCCTAGAAAGCGATAATGAGACAATAGACGACTTGGGTAGTTTGAGCATACAGGAAGATGATGGCGAAACCTCACCATTCTATGATGACTTGGGCTTGGGTGACAGTGATGTTGATTTGAGTTTTTTGGATGATAAAGACGATGATGAGGAAGAATATGAGTTGTGATGGTGGGGCAAAATGAAAGAGAGTCCAGAAGAGAGGGCAAAGAAAGAAGTTTCAGAAGTTTTGCCCTTCTCAAAAAGCTATGCAAGGGATATGTTAGCGAAAGGAGAGGTTGCGAAAGCGTGGATTGTGGAGTCCGTGGATTCTCACCGCAAGTACCTTGTTGTCAAATACATGAACGGGAGATATGCGTGTAATTGCCCTCACTTCTTTTATCGTTTGAGAGGAACGGGGAAGGAATGCAAACACATTAGGTACGTCAAGGAGCATCATCCCATTCCATTCTATGACAGGGAAAGAGACGGCTTTGCATTCTATCTCAAAAACTTAGGAGAGAAGGATATTGTCAACAAGGTAATGGGTTATGTGGATAATGCAAGGGAACTGATGGAAGTAATAGAGAGCATGGAAGATGTGGAGGAACTCATGTTAGAGGAGGAAATTGGAGATTCTGTCATAGCGGAGAATGAAGAAGAGGAAGATGAAGAAGATTTTGTTTTAGATTTTTAAACGCAGATTTTGTCTTGCTCTTCATTTTTTTACTCTTTGCTTTCTGAGGATTTTCTCCTTTTTTCCTTAATGGTAAGATGTATCGCAGTATTGGTGTATTTTTGTATAACATTATTTATGTATCGAATACATAAATACCTTAATCCACCAATACCTTTATACTCCAATACATAAATATCAACATACAAAAATATTTATATACCACGATACCTTTATTTAAAATATGGTGGAGTTGGCAATTGGTGGGGAGGTAGAATGGCTTGGAGAACCATTCACCCTTGACACGATAGTCAAGGTTCGCCCAATTCAAAAAATTTACAGATTTACCGTGCAAAAGTATTCTAGAAGTTATAGAATTTCTCTACCAAAAGAAGTAGTGGAAACTTTGGGGATAGATGAATCAACGCATTATATCATCTTTTATTCAGTCAAAAAAAGTTTGGTTGTTATTCTGTTCTTTCCCTTTCAGGATATATTTGAGCATTTTGAATTTAAGATAGATGGAGATGGTACGAATCATGATGGCAAGGGGTTTGTGGGTGATTTGTCAGGAACCATACTGTACAAGCTGAAAGCTGTTGGCCAACTCACAAAAGTTTATCACAAGGTTTGGGTAAGCAAAAATAGTATGAGAAGGCAGGTGCGTTATGGTATCACAATCCCACAACCGATAGCGGATGCTCTTGGAATAAATCATTACACCATATTTATGATGCTCTATACACCAGATGCGAGTATGCTTGTTCTTCAACTGAAAAACGTGTCAGTTAAAGAGGTTTTGCAGGACAAGAATGTTGGAGAGTTCGGGTTAAAAAGAAGAATGGTTGAGAAGGAGGGGCAAAAAGGTTCAGTAGAGGAGAATGGAAAACCAGAGATGGTTATTGATTTGTAGTTAAGCACTTGCTAAAAATTGTTTAGCAAATGCTAAAAGAAACGAAAACTTAATATACATTAATTCATATTAAGTTATATGAATTGCTTGGTGCCGAGTGAGGTTGATTCGCTTGTAGAGAGCATATCAAAGCTTAATAGCAGGAGTGATTATTCCAACATTATTGACTTTCTTTTTCATACAGGGATGCACTACAAAGAGTTCTATGAAAACCAGAACCTTTTGAAATATAAGCTTTATGATAGTAATGACAAACCTTTTTGCATCGTTTTAAGCAACTGGAAAAAAGGCAGGGTTTATTATATATGGGGGAAAGGTTTGGAAGCACTTAACAGGTTGTTTTTTGTATATGATACAAAGGTTCCGACATACGTAGCTTTTAAAATGTTCTTGAATGCTCATAAACTGGGTTTGGGCGTAAAAGATATAAGAAATTCATTTTTAGGTTGGTTTATCATAGGTTACGGGTGGGAATTTTTTGTGAAAAATGTAGCAAGTGCTTATGGAGTAAGGGATTTTGCGACTATTTCGTTATGTAAAGAGGTTCTGGTAAGGAAAATTGAGAGTATGTCGGAGAGAGAAAAAGAGAGGGAACTTGGAGAAATAAAAAATCGCTTGGCGGGGTGGAGAAAATGTCCTGTTTGAAGGTTAAGATTGTGGATAATATCAGGGTTTTCATTTACACGGATGATGGGATGATAGATGTAAATTACAGGGATGGTTATGACGTTGAAACTGCTATTGCCATTGTGAATAATCCACGCTTGAGGGCGGGAGGTGATGTTGGAGGAAAAGCAGAGGTAAGGGACATGGGAAAGGTTGTCGAGAAGTGCATTGAAGATGAAGAGAGAGCAAATGCACTTTTAAAGTTTGTTAAGGGAAGTTTTATGGATTTAGATGATTTGCTTCCCTATGGGAAATGGGTATTGAGTAATGTGGCTGTGGAAGCAGGATGGGATAATGCAGAAAAACTGCCAGTAAAATATGCAGTAGGAGAAGCGGTACTTTTTGGAGATATGTTAAGTGTTAATATCAAAGAGATGACGCACAACAATTCTTGGAAATTCATACCTGTTATGAGGGTTCATTCTGTTGCAGATTTGCTTTATCCGATTTATTATGGTGTGGTGGAAAACGAAGAAGTGTGGATTTACAATTCTCTTGAGAGTGTGCTAAAAAAGGAGTATAAGGATGCTTTGAAGCTGCACATAGATTTGTATAAGGAATACAAAGACAACAAGCATTTTGGAGCCGTTCTCTTGGATTTGGGAAGTGCTGTATCTATATTGAGAAGGAAAATAAATCTGATCTCCATGTACGTTTCTGATAGCACTAAATTCTGGGAATCTACAAGGAAGACCTTGCTTAACTTGTTGTTTTCGGCAGATGATTTAAAGAACAGGGATGACGAGGAAATTAAGTGGATTGCAAGGTTCAAGTCAATGGTAAAAGATATGCTTGTTAAGGGAGGGAGATGAGTTGATGAAAAAGGTTTTGTTGAGCAATAAGTTCATGAGCAAGTATGTCGGCGAGGATGTAATCACTGCCAAAATCAGAGTAAAGAAATATAGAAATCTCCTGATTCCCTTTGTTGTTGCGGGTTCTTTGAATCATCCTTTAGGGGTTTATCTCTTGGTTGAAGCGAAGAAACTCAAGATAAATTCTGTGGATTATGTAGCAGTAGTCCAAGCACCGATAAAGATTATGGCTGATTACAGGGAGATTGATTGGAAGACTGCCATAAAGTACTATTCTGGTTTTTTGATAATGTTGTCTATGAAGAAAAAACCTTCAAAGAAAGGAGGTAGGAAGAAATGATGAATGAGATTGTTGTGGAGCTGTATGGTGATGAGAGGATTGTGCTTACTTTTGGAGATTTGAAGAAGATTGTTGATGAGAAAATCAATTTAACTGCCGAGGCAAAGAAATCTTATAGCATAAATAAAATTATAGATGCAGACAAGGCGAACAAGATAGCAGACATAAATGACTTGTTTTTCTACATCACGAAGGATGCGATGGATGGGGGGCTGGTTAGCGAAAAAGTAGTGGATATGTTCAGGAAGCTTAGTGGGTATCTTGAGGAAAGAGTGATGAAGGTCAGGGATAATGCGGTATTGTGGGAGATTGCGGAGGCGATGGGGTTTTTGTTTGCTCTTTCGGAAATGATAGTTGTTGCAAGAGGATACGATGAGGATATGTTAGAGGTTAGGGAAGGAGGGGTGAGAGAAATAAGCGTACCTGTTGATAGAGAGAAGTGGGCAAAGAGTGTTAAAAAGACGCTTAAAGATTTAGGTATATTGAGGTATGGGGGGTGAGAATATGGATGAGTATGAAAAGAAGGTTTTGAGAAAAGTTGGGGTTTTGGTGGACACCTATATGGATGTGCAGGATATGAGAATACGAATGAACAACAGAGTTAGAGAGGAAGAGTATGACGAGGAAATGGTAGCATTTATAAAGGAAAGGGCAGAGATAATGCAAAAGTTGGAGAGGGATTTAAATAAGAAGATAGGGTTTTTCCTGAAAGGGGTAAAACTTTATAGCAACTGGTTAAGTTACGTTAAGGGAATAGGCCCAGTTTTGTCAGGGAAGCTATTGAGGTATATTGACTTTGACAAGGCAAAGCACGTATCTTCATTGTATTCTTATGCGGGGTTGCTCGTAGATGAAAATGGTAGGGCAATAAAATTAAGACATGGAATTGGTGCTGGTTATAACCCGAGAGTAAAAGCAACACTTTACTTGATTGGAACTTCCTTTGAGAAAACGGGAAGGGGAGGTTACAGAAGGCTTTACAATGAGTTCAAGGCACAGGAGATTCAGAGGGCAAAGGTCACGATAGATGCAAAAGATGCCATCAATTACGTTGGTTATATTTACAATGGAAAAGCGATAACAAAAGCAATGGCTAACAAAATTGCGAAAGAGGAGAGTGGAGAAATAGTCGTGGAAAGAACGAAGGCACACATAAGGATGAGAACATTACGCAAGGTTGAGAAAGTGTTTTTAGCACATTTGTTCATAGTTCACGAGTGGTTATACATTCACAGGGTAGAAGTACATTATCAGGGTTTGAAAGACAAGTGGGTTTATATGCCCGTTTTAGATGTCAAGGATGAGGATTTAATCACAGACCCGAAGTTATCTTGGTGGAATGAGTTAAAGGATGCTTATGTAGATGAGGGCATAAAGCCCGTGGTAATTTAGCAAAAATTATAAAGATATTCCTCACATAAGAGTAAGTTGGATAATGAAGGTATCCAGAGATAAAAAATGAGTTATGTGGTACAAAAGAATCAAAAATCAGGAACGAGTCAGGTCGAGGGATAAAACCATTTCTCCATAACGAGTCAGGATTAAATAAAAAACATGTTTTTGTAACGAGTCAGGGTTCCTGAAAAAACAATGTGTCCTAACGAGTCAGACTTCCTAAAAAAACAGCGAATTTTAACGAGTCAGGGTTCCTGAAAAAACAGTGAACTCTAACGAGTCATATGAAAGAAGCAAACATAAAAGCATGAAGGAGCAACGAGTCATCTGCAGGTATGAAAATCATGTATTTATAGCGAGTCACG
>JALVYB010000080.1 GCA_027038175.1 Caldifarciminota bacterium
ACTTATTGTAAATTATATCTACCCTAACATGACCTCCAGCAGGTAATGCCCATGCACCTGAAAAATAGACAACAGCCAATAAGAGATATTCGCTAATTTCCAAACTCCACCTCGTGGGAGAATCAAAAACATACCTCATAAAAACATCATAACTAATTATTAACATCATTATCACAACCAACCAACCTGCTAACTCTGCTAGAACAGTGTCGAACTTTTGAACGATATTCCTTTTTTCTAAAATTTGCTTCTCTTTTATCTCCATACCCTAACCTCCAAATAAAGGGGGATAACCCCCCTTATCATTACCAATTACTTTTCGTATTTCTTCAAAAAAGCTTTAAGCAATTCAACCTCTTTCCTACAGCCAGGACTTTCATTTGCATACCACTCCCAAACAGGGGCAATAGCCTCTTTCCATCTTTTTTGCTCTTTCTTTGGCAGTGTATAGAAATGACAACCTTTTTTCTTAGCCCATTCGATCAATTCCTTCTCGTAAGCTGGCCAGTATTCTGTAGAGGCCCATTCAGCCCATTTTCTGGCAGTTTCAACAAACACCTTTCTTAAATCTTTTGGCAAACTGTAAAATTTATCTTTATTAATCCACAGTTCGTCACTCCAAACATACAACTCTGGTTGCGTGACCGCCTTGACATAATCGATAAGTTTGTAATCTCTTAAACCATAAATTGGAAACACTAAACCATCCAACACCCCTCTTTGGATAGCCGGATAAACCTCTCCTGTTGCCATAGTAACAGGTTCAGCTCCGAGTGCCATAACAACCCTGGTCGATAAACCGCCTGCTGCTCTTATCTTTTTACCCTTCAAGTCTGATAACGACTTCACTGGTTTCGTTCCCTTCATCAAAACATTTTCACCACCACATAGTACACTTGTAATCCAATAAGCATTTGCTTTCTCCAAGTATGCCTGCCTTTTAATTTTTGCAAGCTCTCCACTATTGAAAAATTTCCACGCTTTCTCCCTACCCACAGTCGCTGTCACGTACGGCATCCAATCTACATCACCCTCAGGAACCAATCCGTGATAATAAGCTGCACAACTTGCTAGCATGTCTATAGTTCCCATCTTTAGGCCTTCTAAAGCCATTTTTCTCTTAACCAACTGATCCGCAGGATAAAGAATGAATTTTAATTTATAGCCTAATTTAGCAGCTGCCTTTTCCAGCCTCGGTATTAAACCTTGGTCTTTAGAGAATTTTGATACACCCTTGTGTGGATTAACAATAGCGAAGTATTCTGGATGTCTAGTATGCCAGGCCATTTGAAAATTAATAATATAGGTTTTACCTGTAGCCCAAACATTTGATGGAATTAAAAAAAACATTACTATGAAAACTACACCTAAAAGTTTAGAAAACTTGTTACGCAACATCATAACACCTCCTTAATTCATTAATTTTCACTAATATTATAAATTATAGTTTTTAAAATGTCAAGATAGCATTAATGTACACAATCAGAAGGATAACTCTTGACTTTTAGAAGTTAAAATATAAAATCGAATCGCGTGCTGGGATGTCGTCTAACGGTAGGACAGCGGACTCTGGATCCGCGAGTCGGGGTTCGAATCCCTGCATCCCAGCCATTTATTTTGTTCGAATTTCGCACATTCTCGAAACATCAATCCTTTAAATTTAAGTTTCACCTTACAAAAC
>JALVYB010000081.1 GCA_027038175.1 Caldifarciminota bacterium
GATATATCAATGACTTTATTCAGTCTGGACGTATGTCCGCCAGATGCAGAAAGGTAGGTGAGCCATGGGTATGAATCTCAAGTTTTTTGATGCACTGAAATTTCTTGTAAGAAAGCCACATACTGTGCGGGTTCCATATGAAAAGAAGGAACCTGCAAAAAGATACAGAGGTGTTCACGTAAACGACTGGGAAAAATGTATAGGCTGTGGAAACTGTGCCAAGATATGTACCTGTCAGGCAATTGAGATGGTGGAAATACCTACTCTCCAGCCAAAAATGGGAGCAACCAATTTAAGACCAAAAGTGGACTATGGTAGATGTTCCTTTTGCGGCCAGTGCGTGGATGTATGTCCAACCGGCTCCCTTAAACTCTCAACAGAATATGAAATTATATCCCCGAATGTTGAAGATTTTACCTTTATTCCCAACTTAAGACGTGATTCAGGGCCAGGCACGGGATGGGAATCCTCACCTGAGACTTCACTACTTGATTTTGAAAGGGTTGAAATGCCTGAAAGAGACCCTGAGGAAAGGAAGAAAGATTTTGAATGGGTGCTTAAAGGTTTCTCAGAAGAACAGGCTGTTTTTGAGGCTGCAAGATGTCTCGGTTGTGCTCTCTGTGTTCAGGGATGTCCAACAGGGATGTATATTCCGGAATACATAAACGCCATATTCCACAAGAATTACGACAAGTCTGTTGACTGGATGTTTATTAACAATCCTCTCCCTGAAATCTGCGGTACTATATGTACCCACAGATGTGAGGAAGCATGCGTTTACCACAACAGAGGGCAGGCAGTCCAGATAAGGTACCTCAAAGGATTTGCTGCAGGAAAGGTTGAAGATTACGAAAGAGTTGTGGGTATATCGACAAAGAAAACAGGTAAGAAAGTTGCCCTCATTGGGGCAGGACCTGCAAGTCTATCCTGTGCATTCTATTTAAGAAGGGAAGGGATAGACGCCGTAATATATGAGGCTCAAAAGGTAGCAGGTGGAATGCTGAAGTTAGGTATACCAAGGTATCGTCTGCCTGATTCCATTCTCAACAAGGAGATTGAGTTTATCAAAAAGCAGGGAGTCGAATTTAAGTTTGGTGTTCGCGTGGGCAAAGACATAACTTTTGAGCAACTCAGAAAAATGTACGATGCTGTGTTTATAGGTACGGGATACCATGTGGGCAGCAAAATGGGTATACCTGGTGATGATGGAGAAGGCGTATTTGATGCTGCAACACTGTTAAGAGACGTGAATCTTGGCAAAGAGGTGAAAATCGGCAAGAAAGTACTGGTAATTGGTGGAGGCGACGTGGCAATGGATGCAACAAGAACAGCTCTCAGACTTGGTGCAGAAGAGGTAATACTATCCTATAGAAGAAGATATGTGGATATGCCGGCGTCAGAAGAAGAAAAACACGAAGCAGAGGCAGAGGGCGTAAAATTCCTTACTCAAACTCTCCCGGTGGAAATAGTCAGGGATAAGAGCGGAAAGATAGCTAAAGTAAAATACGTGGAAACCGAGATGGTGCATGAAGAAGGAGCAAGAAGACCAAAACCTGTTCCCAAAATGGATAATATAATGGAATGGGAAATAGACACGGTTATAATGGCTATAGGACAGAAACCGGACTGGAGTTTCTTACCCGAAGAGTGGAAGAACAAGATTAAATTTGACAGGAGAATGAATCACATTGTTGTTGATGAAAATATGATGACTGATGTAGAGGGTATATTTGCCGGTGGAGATATTGTGAACCCAAGAGCAGATGCAATAAGTGCAATAGCAGACGGACGAAAAGCAGCACTCGGTATTATAAAGTTTCTCGGCATAAAGAGTTAGGATTATGCAAAACTTGACATTTACTCCATTATGCATTAAATTATTACACTGGCAGAGACAAACGGGAGGAGAACATGAGAAAGTACGTGAAAGACCTGGAAGACCCAAGGAAGTATATATTCTCAGCACTTTCCTGTGGAAGAAGGATAAGAATTATAGAGATTCTAAAGGACGGGGAGAAAAAGGCATCGGACATCATACCCGAACTTGGAATAGACCAGTCAGCAGTGTCCCGCCATCTATCCATACTGAAGAGTGCAGGCATCATAGCATCCAGGAAAGAAGGAGTAAATGTCATCTACCGTATAGCAGACAGGGAGATTTTCAAACTTCTGGACATTGCTACGGAAATCGTGAGGAGGAAAGAAAAACAGGTCCTCAGAAAACTTGGCAAATAAAATATAATTTGCCTGAAAACCTGTTAATACAGGTATCTCCGAATTATAAAATCAACGGGAGTGTTTTTAATGGGGTATAAAATTTTATTTAAAGAAGAGGTGGGGCCTGGGGCATATAGAATGATCATAGACGCCCCACATGTGGCAAAAAACGCACGGCCAGGACAGTTTATCGTTCTCCGGGTTCATGAAAAGGGAGAAAGGATTCCACTAACCATATCAAAGGCAGATAAAGAAAATGGTCAGATAACCATTATCTTTCAGGTGGTAGGGAAAAGCACAAAACATCTATCTCTTCTGAACGAGGGTGACGAACTTGCTGATTTCCTTGGCCCTCTCGGCATGCCATCGGAAATTGACAATTTTGGAACAGTGGTTCTCATAGGAGGTGGTTTTGGGACAGCAGTTCTTTATCCAATGGTAGTTGCATATAAAGAAGCGGGAAATCATGTTATTGTTATTAACGGCGCAAGGAACAAAGACCTTTTGCTCCTTGAAAAAGACCTCTCCAACATTGCAGACGAATACTTTGTAACAACTGATGATGGTTCAAAGGGCCTTAAGGGTTTTGTCACAGATATGTTAAAACAACTTATTGAAAACGGTATAAAAATTGACCGTGTGTTCGCCGTAGGTCCTGTGATAATGATGGCAAATGTGGCAAAACTAACAAAAGAACATGGAATTAAAACCATAGTGAGTCTAAACCCAATAATGGTTGATGGTACAGGAATGTGCGGAGCATGTAGAGTAGAGGTAGGAGGAAAGACAAAATTTGCATGTGTTGATGGACCTGATTTCGACGCACATGAAGTCAACTTCGACCTCCTTATGAAGAGGCTGAGGATGTACAGAAAAGAGGAACAGGAATCTCTTGAAAAGTTTGAAAAGGAGCTGGCTCAAAATGGGTAGGATTAAACCAAAAGCTGTTGAAATGGCCAAAAGGCCTGTTGAGGAAAGAATCAAAAGTTTTGACGAGGTCGCACTTGGATATACCGCAGAAGAGGCCATGAAGGAGGCCGAGAGGTGTCTTATATGTCCAAAACCAACGTGCGTTCCTGCATGTCCGGTCCATATTGATATCCCTGCATTCATCAAGAAAATACAGGAAGGAGACTTCCTTGCAGCAGTTCGCATAATCAAACAGGACAATCCACTGCCAGCCGTTTGTGGTCGTGTTTGCCCTCAAGAAGACCAGTGTGAGGGCTCCTGTGTAATGGGACGAAAATTTGATCCCATTTCAATAGGCAGACTCGAAAGGTTTGTGGCAGACTATGAGGCAAAGACCGGAGAGGTGAATGTTCAACCAGTCAAGGAAAAGAAACCGCAAAAAGTTGCGGTTGTGGGTTCCGGTCCATCAGGCCTCGTATGTGCAAGCGAACTTGCTCAGAAAGGCTACAACGTCACTGTTTTTGAATCGTTGCACGAATTTGGAGGGGTACTCGTATACGGTATACCTCAGTTTAGATTACCAAAAGAGATAGTAAAAAGGGAAGTAGAGTATATAAGCAAACTCGGAGTTAAGTTTGTCAAGAACTTTTTCGTGGGTAGAACAAGAACCCTTGATGAGCTTATGGAAGAGGATGGTTTCGATGCGGTATTTCTTGGCACAGGCGCCGGACTCCCAAGATTTCAGGGAATACCTGGAGAAAACCTGCTTGGAATTTACTCAGCCAATGAGTTTTTGACAAGAATAAACCTTATGAGGGCATATAAATTCCCTGACTATGACACCCCTATAAAGGTAGGTGACACTGTAGCAGTGATAGGTGCAGGAAACGTGGCAATGGATGCTGCAAGAAGTGCACTCAGAGCAGGTGCAAAGAAGGTGATGATTCTTTACAGAAGAACAGAAAAGGAAATGACAGCAAGGGCTGAAGAAGCAGAAAATGCCATGGAGGAGGGCATAGAGTTTCATTTCCTTGTAAATCCGGTAAGATACCACGGAGACGAAAATGGATGGGTAAAAGAAGTAGAGGTTATACGCATGAAACTTGGTGAACCTGATGAATCTGGAAGAAGAAGACCCATTCCCATAGAAGGCTCAGAATTCAGGATACCTGTTGATACCGTAATTGTAGCAATAGGACAGATTCCCTCTCCCATTATAGCACAGACAACTAAAGGACTTGAAGTACATAAGAGATGGGGAACGTTAGTGGCAAATGAAAAGACATTTGCAACAACTAAAAAAGGTGTCTTCGCAGGAGGTGACGTAGTAACAGGTGCTGCAACAGTTATTCTTGCGGCAGGAGCAGGAAAGGATGCAGCAAAATATATAGACTATTATCTTCAAAACAAAGACAAACCGGATATCTGGGAAGAACTCACGAAGGCAAAGTGATGTGGGGGGCATACGCCCCCTTTTTAATCTATGAGGAGATTCATTGTCATATTCACCTTATTTTTTCTTTTTATCGCCGTCACCTATTTTTACCTTTTCCACGGCTCTCCCGAAGGTGATATTCTTACTTTAAGATTCACAAGATACCTCCTCTGCATTTTCACCGGTTTTACCCTTTCCATGAACGGGGCTCTTCTTCAGACTGTAACCCAGAATATCCTCGCAGAACCCTATCTCGTTGGTATATCGGGGGGTGCACTTATCGGGTACTTAATCGGGCTTACTGTACCTCTAAAATCCTCTTTCTTCCTCTCCCTGCCTGCTTTTATCTTTGCCTTCCTGGGGGTTCTTTTTGTAATAACAATGTCTACAGGGAAAAACGGGGCAAAATCAGACCTTATTATCCTATCGGGTATTTTTGTCAATCTTTTCGCATCAAGTCTTCTGTTCCTCTCTGCATACATTCTTAATATATCTCTTGATCAGATTATTTATCTGCTCTTTGGAAGCATGAATATAGTAATAGGCTCAAATGAACTGCCTCTTTTCTATATCGCCATAGGCACGGGATTTATTCTCGAACTCTTCCTTATACTTCTTTCCAGAGAACTTGACCTTATAGGTACAGGAAACAGCGAGGCAAAAGTAACAGGGGCAAATCCGGAAAAAGTAAAACTCATTGTGCTCATTGTATCATCTCTTACAACTTCTATGTCTGTGGCTATGGCAGGTATGATAGGTTTCGTAGGACTTGTGGTTCCCCATATAACAAGGGAACTCTTAGGAAAAAAGCATTTAGAACATCTGCCCTTTCTTTTCTTCACTGGCGGAATTTTCCTGCTTTTCTCGGACCTTGTAGCAAAGTCTCTTTTCACTTTTGAGTTACCCATTGGTAGTATAACCGCACTATTTGGTATCCCCTTCTTCTTTGCAACCCTTGTGAAAAAACGGTATGAAAGTATTTGAATTCAAAGACGTCAGTTTTTACATAAAAAACCGCTCCATTCTCAATAACGTTTCCTTTTCAGCCTCCAGGGGTGAATGGGTTATGATAGCAGGCCCAAATGGTGCGGGAAAGTCAACCATAGTTAAACTTTCAGGTGCTATATGGAAAAAGAAAAGTGGTAAAATAACCATATGGGGAAAGGAGCAGGAAAGATACACGCCCAGAGAACTCGCTCGCATCCTTTCAGTGCTTCCTCCCGAGTTTTCTCCCCTGTATAATATAAAGGTCATTGACTTTGTAAAACTCGGCATCTACGCCAAAACCGGATTCTTATCTTTTTATTCTGGCAAAAATCAACAGGATATAGACTTTGCAATTGAAACAGCAGAGATTAAATCTCTTTTAAAAAAGGGCATAAAAGAACTCTCCATGGGAGAGCTACAGAGAGTACGCATCGCAAAGGTTCTTGCGCAGAATACTCCCATCATTCTTCTCGACGAACCCCTTGCACACCTGGACATAAAACACCGAATGTGGGCCCTTGAACTATTTGCAAGGCTCAGGGCATCAGGGAAAACCCTTATTACTGTTATCCATGACTTTGTACTTGCCTACCCATACCCTGACAAATTTGTGCTCATTAAAGATGGAAACGTAACATTTAGAGGGGGAAGAGAACAGAAAGACCTTCTCATAAAAGCATTTTCTGAAACCTTTTCCACACCATTTCAGGAAAAATCGGGTTATTTACTTCCCTTAAGAGAATAAAAGGCTTCAGAGAAACTGACCTGCCAAAATACTGCATAACAATAAAATAAACCTCATGTGTATTAATTTTCGTCATACCAGCGCAGTTTAATAAGGATTTTAAAACGCATAACACCTTGAGACACAAGATATTCAGAGCAAAGCGTCCAAAATCCTTGACAATATGATTGATAGAGAATACAATTAATAAAACCAAGAAACGGAGGATTGACATGGTTAATGTTACAGTTTTGTTATTTTTTACTCTAAACGTTTCAACCACACTTACACCTGTATTACACAGGTCTTTTCCCTATGGAAAGGCTCCCTCTACATTTGGACTGAAGAAAGCGGAAGAAATAGAACCTGTAGGACCCTATAGTTTTGCTATTGGAGGTCCCAATAATGACATTTATATACCCGACCCTGTGAATGGAAATATAAAGATAATCTCATCCACTACCGGTGATGTTATTCAGACAGTTAATTTTTCAGGGTATTTCGATGATATACGGGTGGATAAGACTGGCAAAATCTATATATTAGACAGAACGGGCGCACGAATAATCGAAATAGATAAATCCGGAAAAAGTTTAAAAATCGATAAATTAGACTATGAAATCGTCAAAAACCCCTGCAAACTGGTGGTTAACCAGCAGGGACTTTTTATAAAAAACCTTACCACCATGTACAATCCAAAGACCAAATCCACTGGCTCTCCTACTTACGAGGCTGGAATACACAACGAACATCTTGACTTATTTTATCACAAACCTGATGGCACAATAAAACAAATAGCACAATTGAAAATAAACGGGATAGTATCTGCTGAAGTGCTTGGAGTTGATAAAGGAGGCAATCTCTATGTCCAGATAGAGGTAAAGAAACCATCCCAGGGTGTATATTTGAAAGTACTTAAATTCAAAGAGAATGGGACACTGGTAGGTAACTATACCATACCAAAAAACGACTACTTTGTGTGGACAGCCCGACTCCTTGACATAGATGAAAACGGAGAGATATACCAGGTGCTCCCAGGAGAAGACCATATTGAAATCAATATCTGGAAAACTGAATAAATGGAGGCTTTAAAATGAAATTACTCTTTCTTGCATTGATTTTGTGGAGTGGTGATTCATGGAGGTCCATGTCAAGATCAGAGATAATATCAAAAGCAAATCAGATGATTGACGGCGCATGGACTCCATCTCATACACAGAGAGGCTGGACAAGTTCACGTTCACCCTATATATTTCATGCAGGAAGGACTTACCATGGGGTGCTCTATACCCAGAACAACCCTGTTGAAAACTGGTCAGAATTCAAAAGCAGAATAAGAACTGCCAGAAAATATTATGGATACTGGAGTAATAATAGATGGTACAACTACATAGGTAACGACTGCTCCGGTTTTGCAAGCATAGCATGGGGGATGCCTCGAAGATACACAACAAGAGACTTTTATTATGAAGCAAATTATAGAAAAAGATATGCCTATGCGCTTGGAGGCGTGGGTCAGGCAGCACATGTAAATTTAAAAGAAGGTGATGCAATTAATAGTTCGGGCAGCCACATAATCCTTGTGGGAAGAAAGACCACAAGTGGGGTTTTATCACTTGAACAAACTCCTAACAATGCAAAAAGGAGAAACTGGTATTATTCAAGTCTCTCCCGCTATCAACCGATAAGGAGAAAAGACCTGCAAGATGCACCCCAGGATACGGTAAGAACAGAAGTGAACATCACAAGTTATCCAACAAAAGTAAGACCAAATGAAGATTTTTCCGTGCTGGTAAAAGCAACTGTCAACGAGGGTGATGCACCTGCAGACCTGTTTTTTGAAGTAAAAGACAGACAAACAGGACAGATCATTTACAGCAGAAAAATTGAAAATCTTTCAAAAGGCACACACAATCAAACTTTTTCCGGAATATCTCTTCCTGATAGAGGACATGATTATTACGTATATTTCATGGCCACGTTAACACCAGACGGTGGGTCATGGAGTAACAAATACGACTATGCCTCAACTTACTCTAATCCCACCCTCGTGAGTGATACCACGCAGGGTAGCGGAAATGACGGTGGAGATAATGGAGGAGACAGTGGTGGCTCAGGAGGAGACAACAATGGAGGCGGCGCTGTGGATATACCAGATCCAGGTTCTGATTTCGCTCACGCCTATGAAATACAGCCAGGAACATATAAACAACATCTCGACAGCACAGATATTTATGATTTCTACAAGTTCTACGTTCACGAAGGCGAATCCATTACAATAACCCTCGTTCCTCCATCAAATGCAGATTTCGATATGGGTCTTTATGACCCTGCGCTTCATAAAAGAGAAAATAGCGTTGGCGGTGTAGGGGAAATTGATATTCTCGGTTGTGTAATTGATACAACTGGATACTGGTATCTTGAAGTGTTAAGGTACAGTGGCGATGGGGATTATACTCTTAAATTGGAAGTGGACAGCATCACCGCCACCTGGACTGTCATGGTATACCTGAATACCGACAATGAACTGGATGGCTACGGCGATAGAATTATCAACGAAATGGAAGCCGCCCATCCTTCGCCACACGTAAACGTACTCGTGGAATACGATTCAAGGAACACTTCTCCTAAGATTTACAAAATACGGGGGGATAATAACCCTTCAAAAGTAACCTCACCCGTAGTGTACAACCCCGGCAATGAAGACCTCGGAAACGGTACCACTCTTTCAAGTTTTGTAGAATGGGCACATAGAGAGTATCCTGCAAGAAAATACGCTCTTATCATAAAAAGCAACGGAGCAGGCTGGCCCTGGATATCAAAAGACCTCTCCTCAGGCAATGCTATATCCATACCCGATGGGAATTTCCACTCTGCGCTCTCCAGAATCAAGTCAACCCTCGGTAAAAAACTTGATGTACTTGCGCTTGATGCATCTTGTATGGGTATGTGGGAGGTTGCATACACTGCGAAAGATTACGCACAATACCTTGTTGCCACCGAAGAAAAAGAAGGGGAAACTGGATGGAATTTTGGTTCATTTATAAACGTTGACCCGAAGACCGATGCCCCTCGCCTCGCAAATAGCATGGTGAACGCAAAGGGCTCTGCTAAGGTGTTGGCTGCCATTAACCTATCCAAAATAGACGACCTCTCGTCAAAGATAGACAAATTTGCTCAGTCTCTCATATACTATCGAGACCTCTATGGGTCTCAAATAGACTCAATAAGGTCTATGTTCCACGAAAACGAAGAAAACCACGAATACGGATATGACCCAAGATACAATAACCATGATTACGTTGACCTTTACCGCCTTTCCTATCTTGTTGCATCATCCTCTCTGCCAGATGATCTCCGTAATGCTGCTCACGATGTCATGAGGAGCATAACTGATGCTGTATCTTCCGTAAATACTGACGACGATTATGCTGAAGATTCCCACGGCATATCCATATATTATCCAAAAGACCCACAAAATTACAACCACACACCTTATGGTGGAAATTATGACAACCTTTTATCCTCAAGGAAATTTCACTGGGATGAGTTTATAAAAGGTAATACAGGTGGTTCAGGAGATGATTATACCCTATCCCTTACAACCTTTAACTGGGTAAATACAGAGACCCCAACAGGTATTACCCATGACGATGAGACAAAATCCTTTTCTCTTCCATTCAAATTCAAATTCTACGGAAAAGAGTATTCAAGGGTCTATGTGTGCAGCAACGGCTTTTTGAGTTTCCTTTTCCCCTCAACCACTTATAAGCCCAGAAATATTCCAGACCCATCAAGTCCTAATGCCCTTGTAGCCGCTCTCTGGAGAGACCTTCACCCCGAAAGAGGAGGTAGAATCACATATTATTCAGGCAGCGATAAGTTTGTCGTGACTTATGAAAACGTCCCCAATAAAGTTAATAACAATGGACAGACCTTCCAGATTATACTATATCCCAATGGTGAAATCGTTTTCCAGTACAGAAACGTAACCCAGGACCAGACCACTACAGTCGGACTGGAAAACGAGGACGGCACAAAAGGGAAATCCGCATCCATGCCGACAAGTGGAATGGCTTACAGATGGATTCCATCAAGTAAGGGGGTAAAATCCGTTGTAAATCATGAATCTCTCAGGATTAATTCTATTGTCCTGAATAGAAGAGATGCAAAAATTGTATTTTCCACTAAGCCCCAGGAAAACATCCAGATAGGCATTTATAACATGCTCGGGCAGAGGGTATTTTCCAGAACTTTCATGCCCTCAAGAGTGCTTGGGTTCTCATTACCCGGGCTTCCAAGAGGGGTTTACATAATAAACGTAAAAACAGGTGCGTTACTTACCCATAAAAAGGTATTAATTCTTGAATAAAAGGAGGGATTTACCCTCCTTTTATTCCCATATTGACAGGACGCAGGAGGGGGATTAGTATATATTCAAAAAGGAGGAAATTATGCCCCTTGTATATTTAATTCTTGCTTTTATGTCCACGATTGTACCCAGACCCGGGCACATATCCCATGTTTCACACTATTATATTAGTGAAAAGTATACATGGGCCCAAACAGGCCCAGAGGGTGGGTATATACACAGAGTGCTGGTTGATCCGGACGACTCATCACTGGCTTTAGCCCTTGGTTTTGTTGTGTGGGTCACAAGAGATGGTGAAAACTGGCAATTTCTAATGGATAATGGGATAAATGCCATGGGTACCTTCACCTCAAGACATAGATTACTCCTTTATACAAATGATACCCTGTATTATTCCAACGATGGAGCAGTAACATTTGTTCCTATAAAAAGCAATAGATACTTTGCTATTACAGAAAGGGTATCAGACACAGTCCTTGTAATTTACGATTCTCTTGGTGTTGCTTACTTAGGGAAAACTACAGATGGAGGTCTAAACTGGAGTATTATAACTCCTCTTTCCTATCCCTATTATTACGCAATCTCCTATGCTCCATCAAATGACAGCATTATCTACTTAGCCGCAAAAATCAATAACAATTCCGACAGCGTTTATATAATAAAATCTGAAGATGGTGGCCTGACATGGAATGTGGCCTCATTTATAGGTGAAGATGTGGACGTAAAGGACATAGAAATAAATCCAGACAACCCTCAGGAAGGATTTGTTTCCTGTGGTTTTGATGGAAGCGGTCTTATTTATACGGACGATGGATTTCAAAGTATTGAGGCTTTACAGGAGATTCTTATTCCCTTTGATGTTGAATTCATTGGTCCGGACAGCGTGCTTGTTGCATCAACCATACCCACAGGCGTTTATCTCGGTACACGTAGCGTTTTAGGCTGGCTATTTACACCAGAAGACACCCTTACAAACTGCTCAGATCTGGAAAATTCTGATGACACAATCTGGTATGCTGCTGCTTTAACAGGAATGCTCAAATCCACAGATAATGCCACAACTTTTCAGCGAATGGAATCAGGTCTTTATGCGACCTTTACATACTTTCAGAAAGCTCCATCAGAGATGGTTAATAGGACTGTTTACTTCCCATCATATCAGGGGAATGCTCTATACGTGTCGAGGAATGGGGGTATAACATGGGAGAAAAAATATCTGAAAAACGTTGCTATTATCTTTGACGTTGAAGCCTATCCTCAAGACGAGAATATAGTTTATGCAGCAGTCGGTGCCGGTGAAATAGACCCTTTAAACGGCTTTGTCCTTCACAATATTCTTTACTCACAAGATGGTGGCAATACATTTGTGCCCATGGATACAATAACGGGTAACCCGGATACTTTGCACTGGATAGAAACTATATCAACTGTAAATGACAGTCCTGATGTATTGCTGGGTATCAAGTACGTCAATAGCGATACAGGATCGGATATGTACTATATAACGCGAAGTTCCGATGGTGGACATTCATTTTCTGAGGTTATGGGACCTTATACAAGCCTCCACGATGGTTTTGCCGGAAAATCACCCATATTCTTCCAGGCAGATTCTGTTATATACGTAAGTTACGACCATGGTATGTCTTTTGATACCCTTTTTAAGTTCATGGGTGCTGATATGGTGCAAAACCTCACATACTATCCATCTGACACGGTACTTTTTTTCAACCTGTATACAAACACAGATTCTGTTTATTCCTACAGAATACCGGATAGTACGGTCAGTAATTACTACATACCGGGCTTATATCTTTTGTACGCCGCAAAAAATGGTGGAATTTACTCACTGGTAAATCTAATCTTTCAAAATGTGTACTTTTACAGTGGAACTTATACCGATCCATTTTCACAGCATGAACAGAATACGCTCCTCTCGGGTGCTATAAGAGCAAGTGATAACGAGGTTCTCCTTTTTAGTTACGGAATGGGGGTCTTCAGGAGTCAGGATGCTGTATCTGAGACATATGAAAGAGATAAAGACGAATTCTCTATACCCAATACTCTTATAAGTAAAGGAACTCTTTATCTTGGAAGAAAATTGAGAGGAGAGAAAGTTGATATATACAGTATTGCAGGAGAGAGAGTTTCCAGTGAGAGGGTTTCCAGAGAAGGCAACATTGATGTTTCTCATCTCCCTTCCGGGGTTTATCTCGTAAGGTCCACTAAAATTTCAGGTTTAATAAAAATTCTTAAAATAAGATAATGCTTCCGCTTAAGGATGAGAACAGGACAAGAAGTAAACCCTACGTCACTTATGCACTTATAATAGTCAATTTTATTGTGTTCTTACATGAACTCTCACTTGGAAGAAGAGTTAATGAATTCTTCCTGAGTTATGGGGTTATTCCATGGGAGATTACCCATCTTAAAACGATTTATGGTACCTTTCCCTTTTACTTAAAACCTCTTACAGCAATGTTTATTCATGGAGGATGGGGACACATTCTGGGCAATATGCTGTACCTCTGGATATTTGGCGATAATGTTGAAGATGCACTTGGTCACCTGCAGTATCTATTTTTCTATATCATAACAGGATACGCAGCTGTGCTTGCCCAGGTAATAATACATCCTGCATCTCACATTCCCAACATAGGGGCCTCTGGCGCAATATCAGGCATACTGGGTGCTTATTTCTATCTCTATCCCCATGCAAGGGTACTTACACTCGTGCCAGACTTTCTCTTTTTCGGCTTTTTCTACAGGCTTGTATATATACCAGCCTTTTTCGTAATAGGTTTCTGGTTCGTATACCAGATTATACTGGGGCTTTTAACCTTACCCTCTCGCGGCGGAGGAATAGCCTTTTTCGCACACGTAGGTGGATTTATTACAGGCTACCTCATTGTCAAATGGTACTTTCATAGTTTAACAGGCATGAGAAGGTACAGGAGCTGGTAGCCTTCGGTCTCAGACGGCTTTATTATAACCGGTGAATTAATATCACTGAATTTAATAATGGTCTTATCGCTCTTTATATGTCTGATTATTTCAGTTAGATAATGGCCATTAAATCCGATCTTTTCAGTTTTGCCTTTGTGTTCTGCTGAAATATGTTCCGTTGCTTCTCCCATTTCCCTGTTTTCTGCATGTATAACCATTTCTTTAGCGAATTCAAGTTCTATTAAATTTGTATTTTGAGGGGTAAAGTTGATTACCCTTCTAAGAGAAGAAAGTATTTCTTCTGTATTGACCACGACCTCATCCTCGTAATCCTTTGGAATGACGCTTTCATAGGGTACGTAGGGCCCATCTATAAGTCTTGTGGTAAGTGTGCTGTCAGGCAATTCTATTTTGAGTAGACTATTGGAGAAATATACCTTTACCGAATCATGTTCTGTGTCTTTCAAAAAGTCAATTATGTTCTTGGGAACAATTGCCTCTTTCTTTTCGGGAGCAAGGTCTTTATCATAATCTTTTAAATAAAAACCAAGTTTGTGCGCATCGGATGCCACAAACCTTAATTCAGAACCTCTGAGTTCCCATAAAACTCCATTTAAAAATGCCCTTGGGTCATCTTTTGCAGTACAAAATGCCGTAAAATTCATACCTTCAATTATATCAGATGTGGGAAGAGTTACTCCCTCACCTTCTATGCTCTCCATCCTTGGAAAATCCTCAGCCGGTTGCCCCTGAAACCTGTAAGTATTCTTTGATGTGGAAATATAGGTGGTTCCACCTGAGTTTTCCACAGTAATTTCCACTTCATCGAGGTTTTGTATAAGTTGCAGAAATGGCTTGCCAAGCAGGGTAAAACTCCCCTTATCATCTGATGCAACACTTATTTTTGCTGAGATGGTAAAATCCATATTTGTTGCAGTGAGTTTTAAATTATCTCTATCCAGTTCAAACAGAATGTTAGAAAGTATGGGCATAGGTGTTCTTGGAGATAAAGCCTTTGTAACCTGCTTTGTAGCCTTTAAAAGTGACTCTCTTAGTACTGTAAATTTCATCTTTTCCTCCTTCTTCTATCTCTATAATTATAAAACAAACAGTAGTTATAGTAAAGTTGTGTAAAACCACCCTTTTTCTTTGCACGGGAATAAAAAGAAACTATTTGATACATTGTGGATTATTCCCTTTCAAGTCTGTCTTTTATAGAGTTTAAATGTTTTTGAAGATTTATATCTGTTGATAACCTTTTTTGTATTTTATTTACAGCGTTGATAACAGTGGTATGGTCCTTTCCACCAAAATAATCTCCTATTTTCGTAAGAGTGAGACCAAGATATTCCTTTGCAAGATACATAACAAGTTGTCTTGGAATTAAAATCTCCTTCTTTCTTGACCTTGATTTCATGAGTTTTTTTGATATACCGAATTCCTCAGCCACAACCTCTGCAAGCCTATCTATGTCTATTTTCCTGCCCTTATTTTCCTCTTCAAATACCACCTCTTTTATTTCATCCAGCGTCAAGGTATGCTCCACTATTGAAGAAAGCATTTTAATTTTGGTTATAATACCTTCAAGTTCTCGCACGCTCTTTTTATAAACTCTTGCCAGAAACATATAAGTGTCCTCGGAAAGAACAAGACCAAATTGTTCTGCTTTTTTCTTAAGTATTGCCACTCTTGTTTCAAAGTCAGGTGGATCTATTCTTACAACAAGTCCCCATCTAAATCTTGAAACCAGTCTTTCCTGCAGGGAATGCATGTCACCTGGGTGTCTATCACTTGTCATGACTATCTGCTTTTCTCTGTCAAAAAGGTAGTTGAACGTGTGAAATATCTCTTCCTGAAGCATATCTTTACCCTGGAGGAAATGAATGTCATCAATTAAAAGAATGTCAGCATTCCTGAGAGTATCCTTAAACCCATCCCCTCTTTTCTTCTGAAGATAGTTAACAAGATGGTTCATAATCTGTTCACAGGTAGTATACACCACGTTAAGGTTCTTACCCTTTGCAAACACCTCATTTCCTATAGCCTGGAGAAGATGGGTTTTTCCAAGTCCTACCCCACCATAAATAAACAGAGGATTATATTCTCTTCCTGGACTTTCAACGACTCTCTTGGCAGCAAAATAGGCGAGTTGATTTGATTTTCCAACAACAAATGTTGAGAATGTATAATCAGATTTAAGGTTGGCCAGTCTCTTTCGCCTGACTTTCTTTGGTTTCTGAAGAACAGATGACTTTATCTCCTCTCTATCATTTTCCTCGTCAATAGGGCTAAAGATAATACTATACTCTGAGAAGCCGAGTTCTGTTTTTATTTCCTCTATCAGGGGACGAAACTGTTTTTCTATGTATTCCACGTAGAATGATGGACCTTGAACCTGAACAATAAGCCTGTTATCCCCGGTAAGAGCAATCTCCTTAGAACCTGAAAACCACGTCTCAAAAGATGTTTCAGGCAATCTCTTTTTTAAAACATTAAGAAATTTGCTCCACAGAGTATCTTCATTTTTAGATAAGAACTCACCCAAACGCTCCATTTATCCGCTCCTTTTCCACCAAAAAATCCACAGTAAAGATATTTTATAACTTTATGATAATCAAAAACTTAATTTAAATCAAAAGAGTTTTCCACATAAGAAAGTGGAAAACTACACAACAAATTGTATTCAAAAGAGTTAATATAAGTAATTGAACCACAACGTTTTAAGAAAGAACATGTTATCATGACGATTAAAATAATAAAGCACCTAAGATAATAAGTCAAATAAGCATATAACCTGTTGTTAATCAATGATTTGTATTTCTAATTAAAAGCAATAAAACCCGCTGTTTTTCGCATAACCCTATGTATAAAAATAAAAACAAACGGAAAATAACAAAATGCAACAATTAGAATAATTATAAAACAACTGTATGAATATGCGCAGATAAAACTTTATATTATTATACCATGATAGAAAAGGAAAGAAAAAAAAGAATCCTGTTCGGTATAGTTTCTCTCCTTGTTCCCGGTCTGGGACAGGTTTTATCGGGCAGACTCACAAAGGGAATCGTGCAGTTCTCATCCCTCGTTCTCTTTGTTTTCGTTATGAAGACCGTCTGGAATGGTCTTAATTTTGGTTTCTACTTCTATCTGCTCGGTATAGTTTTGTACTGGCTATATGTGGCATGGGATGCCTATGCATATAAATCTGCAAGAACAGCACCCTGTGAAAAAGCATGTCCTGTGGGCCTTGATGTTTCAGGTTATATGAACCTTGCTGCTCTGCGGGAATTTGATAAGGGCAAGGAACTTATTTACCACCGCACACCTTTTATTGGAACGCTCTCCTACATATGCCATGAGCCATGTAAAAAGTGGTGTGCAAGAAGAAAGATAGACTCCCCACTTGAAATAAGGGCTATAAAAAGATATATTTATGAGAACGCTAAAAAGTCAGAATTTAACTTTAAAAAGCGTTATAATGAGAAAATAGCCATCGTAGGGGCAGGCCCTTCAGGATTATCCTGTGCCTACTTTCTCGCAAGAGTTGGGTATAAAAGCGTAGTTTTCGATGCAAAGGATAAACCTGGAGGTGCTCTTTTAGAGTTTATACCCGAATACAGGTTGCCAACGCACGTTATAGAAAATGATATTAAAGAGGTATTTTCTTCAGGGTTAATTGAATTTGAGGGAAAAAAGATTCTTGGCAGAGACTTTCATCTAAATGACCTATTAGAAGAATTTGACGCGGTTTATCTCGCAACAGGTGCATGGGGGAGGCGTAGTCTTGGAATACCTGGTGAAAGTCTGAAAGGCGTAATGCACGCGCTTGATTTTTTGAAACTGATTAAGCAGGGTAAAGTGAAAAAGTTTTACGGAACGGTTTTTGTTATAGGTGGCGGAGATGTTGCTGCAGATGCTGCAAGAAGTGCCATGAGACTATCCACTCACAGGAAAGTGGTTCTTGCTTACAGAAGGTCCAGAGATAAGATGAGGATGGATGAATTAGAGTTGAGTGAAATGGAGGAAGAAGGTATTGAAATAATGGAGAATGTCGCGCCCGTGAGTTTTGAGGGAGAAGGTACTGTTGAAAAGGTTGTTTTCGCCAGAACTGAAGAGATTGACGGCAGGGTTGTCCTGAAAGAGGAAAACTTTGTCAGGGACGCTTCCTTGGTTATACTGGCTATAGGACAGAGTGTGAATAAAGTATCTGACGTTGTTGATACGGACAAATACGGAAGAATAAGGGTGGGCAAAAATATGGAAACGAATATAAGCGGTGTCTTTGCTGGTGGTGACGCTGTGAGAGGTCCTTCAAGCCTTGTGGAATCTTTGAGAGATGGCAGAGAAGGTGCAAGGAATATACATAAGAAACTGCATTATATAGACTACATTCTAAGAGATTTCTTAGTTTTTGAACCGTACCATGTAAAACCTTCGTATCTTTTGAAGTTTAAACATCCTGCAGGGGAACACGTTATTCCTCCACGAAGGGCTTATAGCGAGAGGGTAAGGAATTTTGAACCTGTTGAATTGTGTTACAGAAATGAGGAGGCTGAAAAAGAATCTTCAAGGTGTCTTGCATGTCCTTTTAGGTATAGGTAATTTTTAATTCTATCAAAGAAATAAAACCACACATCCAGAAATCTTGAATTTACAAGGGTTTAGGCGTAAAATTATTTAATATCAATTCAGAGGAGGCAAGAGAAAGGTGGAGTATTATCCTGCTCGTGAGATAGAGAAAAAATGGCAGAAGTATTGGGAAGATAAGGGTTTACATAAAGCCCCGGATAAGCCGGGCAAAAAATACTACGTCCTTGAGATGTTTCCATACCCCTCAGGTGATCTTCATATGGGACATCTCAAAAACTACGTGATTGGCGATGTGGTGGCTCGTGTGAAGAAGATGGAAGGGTATGATGTTTTGCACCCAATGGGATGGGACGCATTCGGTCTACCTGCTGAAAATGCCGCCATAAAACATGGAATAAATCCAAGAGATTGGACGCTTAAAAACATAGATACTTTCAGAAAGACCCTTAGAATGATCGGGATTTCATACGACTGGGATAGAGAAATAGGAACCTGTTTCCCTGACTATTACAAATGGACACAGTATCTTTTTACGCTACTTTACAGAAGAGGACTTGCTTACAGGAAGAAAGAGCATGTTAACTGGTGTCCTAACTGTAAAACAGTGCTTGCAAATGAGCAGGTAATAGGTGGGAAATGTGAACGTTGTGGAACACAGGTTATAAAGAAAGAACTTGAGCAGTGGTTTTTTAAAATAACAGATTATGCAGAGAGGCTTTTAAAAGACCTGGATAAACTCAGAGGACACTGGCCGGATTATGTTATAAAACAGCAGGAAAACTGGATTGGAAAGTCCTACGGCACAGAAATTATTTTTAAATACGAAAAGAATCCAGAACTCAAGTTTCCGGTTTTTACCACAAGGGCTGATACGGTTTATGGAGTTACCTTTGTAACAATTGCGCCAGAGCACCCTTTAATTAAGGAAATATGGAACGATATAACAGATAAGGAAAGGGTTGAAAGGTATATACATGAAGCAAGTTTGAAAACAGATATTGAGAGAACTGCTGAGGAAAAAGAGAAAACAGGCGTTTTTACTGGTGTGTATCTTGTGCATCCTCTTACAGGAGAAAAGGTTCCTCTCTATGTTGGGGATTACGTTCTTGCAGGCTATGGGACGGGTATAGTGATGGGGGTCCCTGCACACGATCAGAGAGACTTCCTTTTTGCCAGAGAACACAATCTTCCCATTAAAGTCGTCATTAAGCCTGAGGAAGGAGAAGCCCCCGATCCGGCTACCATGGAAAGGGCTTATGAAGAAAAAGGAATGATGATAAACTCAGGTGAATTTTCAGGTATGAAGTCAGATGATGGGATAAAGGCTTTGCAAAAGAAACTCAAAGAAATGGGGCTTGGTGGCGAAAAGGTATCCTATAGGATAAGAGATTGGCTAATTTCAAGACAGAGATACTGGGGTGCGCCTATACCTGTTGTTTACTGTGAAAAGTGTGGAGTGGTTCCAGAACCCCTGGACAGACTCCCTGTTAGGTTGCCCGATAATATTAAGGATTACAAGCCAAAGGGCAGGTCTCCACTGGAGGATGTTGAGGAGTTTATGAACACCACCTGTCCAGTCTGTGGTGGACCTGCAAAGAGAGACCCTGATACCATGGACACGTTTGTGGATTCGTCATGGTATTTCCTCCGTTATATTGACCCCAAAAATGATAAAAAGATGTTTGATGAGGATAAGGCAAACACCTGGATGCCTGTTGATCAATATATCGGTGGGAAGGAACATGCCACAAAGCACCTTATTTACGCAAGGTTTATACAGAAAGTTTTATATGATGAGGGTCTTATTAAACACGATGAGCCTTTCTTGAATCTCTTTACGCAGGGGCTTGTTCATAAGCCGTTTCTTTACTGTACAAAGTGTAACAGGGTTGTAGAGGAAAACGAGGTTGAAAATGGCATACATAAGGGCTGCGGAGGCACGGTTGAAGAGCGTGTTGAAATGATGTCCAAATCCCGTGGTAATGTTGTCCGTGTTGGTCCTTTTGTAGAAGAGCACGGAGCAGATGTTGCCAGAATAACAATCCTCTTTGCCGGTCCTGCTGAGAAGGATATGGTCTGGCAGGATTCAGGTGTTGAGGGAGCAAAAAGGTTTCTCAACAGGATTTACGCCCTTTATAAGAGGCACAAAGATATTCTTGACAAAAATGTTGAAGTATCTGCTGAATCCCTTACAAAAGAAGAGAAAAACCTTTATATTCTTCTTCAGCGGACCATATTTGAGGTGAGAAAGGATGCAGGGTCGTTTAGTTTCAATACAGCAATAGCAAGGCTTATGGAGCTTTTGAATGCTCTTTATTCTTTCAAAAATCCGTCCTCACCGGTATTTAAAAAATCACTCTATGATTTTGTAATACTTCTTGCACCGTTTGCACCACATCTTGCTGAGGAATTGCACAGCTGGATTGACAATAAAAAATCCGTGTTTGAGAAGAGTTTTCCAGATTACGATGAGAAATACCTCAGTTTTGATGAGGTTGAAATTCCTGTGCAGATAAATGGAAAAGTGCGCGGAAGAGTTGTTTTAGCAAAAGGGACTTCAAAGGAAGAGGCTTTGAAAAGAGCGCTTTCAGAACCTAACATAAAAAGATACACGGAAAATAAAGAAATAGTAAAGGTCATTTTTATTGAGGACAAGCTTTTAAATATTGTTGTGAAATAAAAAAAGAAAAGGAGGAGTTATGGCAAAAGGTGAAATTAAAAACTTTGTGGTAATAGGGCATGCCTCAAGTGGAAAAACAACCCTTACAGAGGCGTTACTTTACAATTCCGGGGCAACAAAAAGGCTGGGAGATGTAGACCAGGGTAACAGTATTCTCGATTTTGACCCACAGGAGCAGAAAAGAAAGATAACGATTAACCTTGCTGTTGCTGCAACTGAATGGAATGGCAATAAGCTCTATTTCATAGATACGCCAGGATTTCTTGATTTCGAGGGGGAAGTGAGGGCTGGTATAAGGGCAGCAGACAATGCTATATGCGTTGTTGACCCTTCTCAGGGTCCTGATGTGGGCACAGAGAGGTTCTTTGAGGTAGCCAAGAAAAAAGGAATTCCTGTTATTTTTGTGATGACAAAGATGAAGGCATTTGGAGGAGAGATTGAGGATGTTATTTCGCAGATGAAAGAGATTTTTGGCTCTGGAGTTACACCTATTCAGGTCCCTGAGGGTCAGGGAGAGGGATTCTCAGGTGTGAAAGACCTTTTAAAGAGCACAGAGGACGAGTCTTTAAGAGAATCTATAATAGAGACATCAGAAGAACTTCTCGATAAGTACATGGCTGGAGAAGAAATAACAGAGGAGGAATTAAAGGAAGCCTTTAAAAAAGGTTTAAAGAACGGGGATATTTACCCTGTTTTGTTTGTTGATTCAAAGGCAGGTGTTGGGGTTAAAGAACTTCTTGATTTCCTGGCGGATTATGGCCTTACCATCAATGAATCTGTATGGGAGAAGGGCACACTGAAAGGGGAAGAGGTAGAGGTTGAGCCAACGACAGACAAGATTGTCCTCTTTGTGTTTAAAGTCCTTCAGGAGGCACATCTTGGAGAACTCTATTTTGTAAAGGTTGTCTCAGGTGAGATGAAACCAGGTATAGAACTTTTAAACACCAATAAGGGCAAGATGGAGAAAATCAACCAGCTTTATGAGCCTTTCGGAAAGGAAAGAAAAGAAGTAAAATCTCTTATGCCAGGCTCTATAGGACTTCTTGTGAAGTTAAAAGAAACACAAACAGGTGACACACTTGCCTCCAAGGATTACCCTGTTGTTCTTAATCCTCTTGAACTTCCTGAGCCTCTTGTGAACGTTGCAATTGTTCCAAAAACGAGGGAAGACCAGGAGAAGGTTATGGAAGGTTTGAATAAACTCAAGATGGAAGACCCCACCTTCTATTACAAGTATGACACAGAACTGAAACAGACCCAGATTTTTGGTCTTGGTGAGGTACATCTTGACGTCATAGTTTCTAAACTCAAAGAGAAGTTCAATGTGGATGTGAATACAGAAAAGCCCAAGATTCCTTATAGAGAATCAATTCGCAAGAAAGCAGAGGGATTTGGAAAGTTTGTTAAGCAGACAGGTGGTCATGGACAGTATGGTATATGTAATATAAGAATAGAGCCTCTTCCAAGGGATCAGGAATACGAGTTCAAAGACGAGATATTTGGAGGAGCAATTCCCAACCAGTTTATCCCATCTGTTGAGGCTGGTGTGAAGAAGGCCATGGAGCGTGGTGTTCTGGGTGCAAAAGTGGTAAATGTAAGAGTGGTTCTTTACGATGGAAAGTATCACCCTGTTGACTCCTCGAACTTTGCCTTTGAGGTGGCAGGGTCTCTTGCCTTTAAAGATGCAGAGGAAAAGGCAGACCCATACCTTCTTGAGCCCATTTACCTTGTGGAGGTTAAAATACCCGAACAATACATGGGTGATGTTATGGGTGACCTCAATGCCAGAAGGGGAAGAATCCTCGGCATGGAGGCAGAGGGTAGGTATCAGAAGATAAAAGCGTATGTCCCTCTTGCAGAACTCTATCGCTACTCCTCAACTCTGAGGTCTATAACCAAGGGTAGAGGAATGTTTACCATGAGGTTTGACCATTACGATGAGGTTCCAAGGGAAATAGCCCAGAAGGTAATAGAGGAACTTAAAAAAGAACAGGAAAGTGAATAGTAATGCGGTGGTCAAATAGTTTTATACCAACAAGAAAAGAAAACCCACGGGAGGCGGAGTTCGTCTCCCACAGGTATCTTGTGAGGGGTGGTTTTGTTGAACAACACGCAAGTGGGGTGTATACCTTTTTGCCGCTTGGCCGGAAGGTAATGCTAAAAATCGAGAAGATAATCAGGGAGGAAATGAACAGAATAGGTGCACAGGAGGTGTTATTGCCTGCTCTTACCTCGGCTGATGTGTGGAAGCAGACAGGAAGGTGGGAGAGTTTTGGAAACGATATGTTTAAACTCAAAGATAGATGGGATAGGGATCTTGCCCTTGCGCCAACTCATGAAGAGATAATGACCCTTCTGGCAAAAGAGCACTTAAAATCTTATAGGGACCTCCCACAGATATGGTATCAGATACAGACCAAGTTCAGGGATGAACCAAGGCCAAGGGGTGGCATTTTGAGGGTGAGGGAATTCTCCATGAAGGATTCCTATAGTTTTGATGCTACCTGGGAAGGTCTTGATGAAAGTTATGAAAAACACAGGGAAGCCTATCTAAACATTTTTAAACGTGCAGGGCTTAATGTTATTGTTGTGAAAGCATCGTCAGGTCTCATGGGTGGTAGTGATTCAGAGGAGTTCATGGTGCTCTCTGGAAGTGGGGAGGACAGGATAGTCCACTGCAAAAAATGTGGATACAGTGCAAATGTTGAAGTTGCTGCCGCAAGAGTTGGAAAGGAGGTTGTTCCATCTAAGTTTCAGAGAAAAGAGAAGGTCCATACTCCCTCTGTGAGAACGGTGGAGGAGGTGGCAGATTTCCTTGGGGTGGAACCAGCACTTATTGTGAAGAGTCTTCTCTACGTTACAGAAGATGGCAGAGATGTACTTGTTCTCATAAGGGGAGATTATGATGTCAGTGAGTCAAAACTCGCAAATGTATACGGCGCAAATCTCCATCTCGCCACAGGTGAATACATTACGAAAAAATTCAATGCAGAACCCGGCTTTATTGGGCCCATTGATGCAGAGGTGGATGAAATAATTGCTGATGAATCTATCAAAAATCTTAATAATTTTGTGGTTGGTGGCAATAGAAACGATTATCATATAGTTGGTGTCAATCTTGAAGATATTAAAATTACAAGGTTTGTGGACATAAGAGAAGTAAAAGATGGGGACATCTGTCTTGAATGTGGAGGTGAACTCTCTCTTGAAAATGCAATAGAAGTGGGACATATTTTCAAACTTGGAACAAAGTACTCTGTTTCCCTTGAGGCCTATTTCACCGATAAAAATGGAGAGAAAAAGCCTATAATAATGGGGAGTTACGGTATAGGTGTCGGCAGGATTATGGCAGCCAACGTTGAGGTAAATCACGATGAAAAAGGCATAATATGGCCATACAGTATTGCTCCGTTTGAGGTAAATATCATAGAAATTGACCCCAAGAAAACTCAGGAGGAGACTCAGGCTATATACAAAGAGTTGAAAGGTAAGGGATTTGATGTTATATGGGATGACAGAGAATTGAGTGCCGGTGCCAAGTTCAAGGATGCAGAACTGGTTGGCTTTCCAGTAAATGTTGTTGTTTCTCCCAAGAAAATTGGAAGTGGCACTGTAGAGTTGCAGATAAGGAAAACAGGTGAAAAGTTTGATGTAAAGAAAGAGGAATTAGTATCAAAAATCAGGAGCGTGAGAAAGGAACTTTGATGGAGAAAGAAAGAATTTTAAAAGAAGTAGAGGAGATCTTAGAGCCTATTCTGAAAGCCAAGGGTCTTGTTCTTGTTGATATTGAATATAAAGGCCTTGGTTCAAGGTCAATTCTATCTGTGTATATTGATGGTGAGGATAGGCCTGTTACCCTGAAAGAGTGTGAGGATGTATCCGGTCTTTTATCTCTTGAACTGGATGCTCGTGACACAATTGACCACTCCTATGTCCTTGAGGTATCCTCACCCGGTCTTGACAGGGTTTTAAAGAAGGATAGGGAACTTAGATGGGCCACAGGAAAGAAAGTAAAAATTTTCTTCTTGGATGGCAGAGAAGAAAGGGGTATACTGGAAGGTTTTGATGAGTCCACACTTTTGATAGACAGAGACGGCAACAAAAAGAAGTTAGACAGGGAAAAGATTAGAAAAATAAAACTTGACGAGGTATGAAATGAGGGCATTTGAATTTAGAGAACTTATAAACGGCATAAAGCAGCAACGAAAGGGGATAAAAGATGATAGTTTTATCCTCGAGACACTGAGAGATTCAATGCTTCTTGCCCTTAGAAAAAGAAGAGGGGCAGGGGAGGATGCTGTTGATGTACAGATAGACCCAAGGGAGTTCAAGATAACAATTAAGGTTAAAAGAGTTGTAAAAAAGGATGTCTTTGACCCGATAAAAGAGATTTCCATTGAGAAGGCAAAACAGATTGCAGGAGATGATGTGAAAGAGGGAATGGAGATATGGACCGAACTTTCTCCCTCTGAAATAGACCGTTCCACAGTTTACAAGATAATGAACGTGTTCTACCAGAGAATAAAGGAAGCAGAAAAGCGGTATCTTTATAGAGATTTTGAAAACAGAATTGGAGATATTATAACAGGAACCATTCAAAAGGTTGATAAAACAGGTGTGTATGTCTCCCTGGGCAAAGCAGAGGCTCTCTTACCACCGGATGAGCAGATAAAGAAGGACAAATACAGACAGGGTGGAGAGATAACAGCCATGATTTTAAGGGTAAACGAGTCAAAACGCTATCCTCTTGTCATCCTTACGAGAACACATCCGGATTTTGTAAGAAAGATGGTTGAAAAAGAAATTCCAGAGATACTTGATGGCGCAGTAGAAATAAAGGCTGTTGCGAGAATACCAGGTGAGAGAAGTAAAATAGCCGTGGCGTCAAAAAATCCAAGAATAGACCCTGTGGGAGCCTGTCTTGGGCCAAAGGGAACCAGACTTTCGAGGCTAATTCAGGAGATAGGTGAGAAAATAGAGGTGATAAAGTGGAGCCCGGATATTCTTGAGTTTGCATACAATGCACTTCAACCGGCCAGACCCATTCTTCTCTTTGAAGAGGGGGAGAAAGTAATAGCCGTTGTGAAAGATGAAGACATTCCACAGGCAAAGGGTGAGGGAGGCAGCAATGTGATTCTTGCTTCAAAACTCGTTGGAAAGGAGATTATAGTTGTCGGAGAAAGCGAAGGGAAATTGCCTGAAAAAGGGGTATCTGTGCTTGAAATTGGAGAGAAGTTTGGCAAGAGAATAGAGGAGGAGTTAAGGAAACAGGGCATCTTTGTTTTCTATGAAGTTCCACCACTCCGAAAACTACTTGATATAAGGGGTGTTGGAGAAAAACTCGCCTATGAAATTCTTGATTTTATTGAAGAAAAATTAGAGGAGAAAAAGAATAAAAAATGAAGGATAACAAGAAGGAAAAAGTAAGGAAGATTTCTGACCTTGCAAAAAGACTTGGAATGTCCAATAGTGCTGTTCTTGAGATACTCAAGGAGGCCGGTTTTAAGGTCAGGTCTGCTCAAAGTAAACTCACAAAGGAAATGGAGCAGGCGGTAAAAGAGAAACTCCACGAACTTGAGGATAAAGAACTCAAGAAAATAGAGAAGAAGAAGGAAATCTGGGGAGTTTCACAGGGAAAAGAAGAAAAGAAAGAACAGAAGAAGGTGGAGAAAAAGGTAAAGAAAGAAGTAAAACGCCCACCAAAACCCAGGAAGAAAAAGCAGAAGGTAAAGGAAGAAGAAAAAGAAGATAACGTGATAGTTCTCAATCCGGATACAGCCATTACAACACAGGATTTTGCCAAGATCCTTGGAAAGGACCCTGTTGAGATTATTCAAAAGGCTTTTGAGGCTGGAATGATTCTTACCATAAATCAGGCTCTGACAGAGGACCTTTTGCAGCTCCTTGCAGAGGAGTTTGGATATGAAGTAAAATTTGAGAAGCAGAAGGTTGTGGAAGAAGAACAGGAAGAGGAACTTGATGAGGAAAAGCCACCTGTTGTTACGGTCATGGGACATGTTGATCACGGTAAAACCACACTGCTTGATTATATAAGGCACACAAAGGTTGCAGAACAGGAAGTTGGACGGATTACTCAGAGGATAGGCGCCTATCAGGTTGAGAAAAATGGCAAAAAGATTACGTTTATTGATACTCCTGGGCATGAAGCCTTTTCTGCAATGAGGGCAAGAGGTGCCCAGGTTACAGATATTGTTGTGCTGGTCGTTGCTGTGACTGAAGGTGTCAAAGAGCAAACTGTAGAGGCTATTGACCATGCAAAGGCAGCAGGTGTTCCAATAATCGTTGCGTTGAATAAAATAGATTTACCTGCGGCAGATATTGAAAGGACAAAGAGGGAGCTCTCGGAGCAGGGGCTTATACCAGAGGAATGGGGTGGTGATACAATTATGGTCCCCGTATCTGCAAAAACAGGAAAAGGTGTCGATGAACTTCTTGACGCTATCCTCCTTGTGGCAGAGACCCTTGAGCTTAAGACCACTTCCAGGGGTAAAGCAAAGGGCGTTGTTCTTGAGGCTCAGATAGCCAAGGGAATGGGCCCTGTGGCAACAGTAATAATAACGAGAGGAACCCTCAGAATTAAAGATCCCATCGTTGTGGGGGATACCTTTGGAAAAATAAGAGGGCTGATAGACGATAAGGGACAGAGAATAAAGGAAGCAGGTCCTGCATGTCCTGTCATGATTCTTGGGCTTGATGAACTCCCTTCTCCAGGTGATAAACTGGAAGTTGTCGATAGTGAGAAGAAGGCAAAAGAAATAGCCCAGGAAAGAAAGGCATTAAGAAAGCAGCAGATACAACGGGGTGAGGCATTTCTTATACTCGAAAAAATAGAGGAGAGAATTAAAAAGGGTGAACTTAAAGAACTTCCCCTTATAGTCAAGGCGGATTCACATGGTTCCCTTGAAGCAGTTATAGATTCCCTTGCCCAGATGAGCGTCGGAGATACAAAACCCATTGTCGTTCACAAAGGCGTTGGTGCTATTACAGAGAGCGATGTAGACCTTGCAAGCGCATCACAACTTATCATACTTGGCTTTAACACGCAGCCAGACCAGAGAGCAAAGAAACTGGCACGGGAAAGAGGCGTTACAATTAAAACATATAAAATCATATACCATCTTCTTGAGGATGTTGAAAACATGCTGAAAGGGCTCGTAAAACCTATCATTGTAGAGGAGCCACTTGGCGTTGCTGAGGTGCGGGAAGTATTCAGAATTGCCAAAATGGGTAACGTTGCAGGGTGCTTTGTGGTGAGCGGAAAAGTGGAAAAGGGTGCCATGTGCAGAGTTAAGAGAGGGGATGAGGTGCTTCATGAAGGGAAAATTGTTTCTCTCAAGAGATTTAAGGACGACGTGGATGTTGTAAAGGAAGGGCTTGAGTGTGGGTTAAAGGTGGAGAACTTTGAAAAAATCAAGCCTGGTGACGTATTGGAAGTTTACAAACTGGTTGAAAAATTTGAATACTGAGAATGATAGTGGGGCTTCTGCTCGTTGACATATATATACCTGAATCCAATTCGTTAAAGGAAAAAAGAAGCGTCATAAAAAGGCTGAAAGACAGAATAAGAAACAAATTTAATGTATCGGTTTCAGAAATTGATGACCTTGATGTCTGGAGGAGAGCGAAAATAGGTATAGTACACATATCCTCCAGTGGAAAGTTTTCCACACAGGAGCTGCAAAAGGTAGCAAATTTTATTGAAAGAGATTTTCAGGTTCAGGTACTTGATTATGAAATGAGGTTTTTATAATGGTCGAAAAAGAGGTTGAGATAGTAAATAAACTTGGAATTCACGCAAGGCCTGCAACAAGTTTTGTGCAACTTGCAGAGAAATTCCAGTCAAATGTAATTGTTGAAAAGGACGGCTTTGAGGTAAATGGGAAGAGTATCCTTGGCATGATGATGCTTGTTGCTCCGAAAGGGACAAAGATAAAGATAAAGGTAGACGGGCCAGACGAAGAAGAGGCACTTCGTGCCCTTGTAAAACTGGTAGAGGACGGCTTTGGAGAAGAGTAAAGAAATTCTTCTAAAAGGACTCCCGATCGCTCCCGGT
>JALVYB010000082.1 GCA_027038175.1 Caldifarciminota bacterium
TATTAATACAGGGTAGGAAAGTTGTATCGCAATCAATAAATATTGATGAGCTAGAAGAGTATTCTGCAAAATCAAATTCAAAACTCGAAAAAATTTACGAGATATTCATTAAAACAAATTTTAAAGGAACCGAACCAATAGCTGTTGATGAAATACAACGAATCTTAGGTGAGATTATCGAACTTTCACAAAAAATAGAGGATTATTTTTATTCGGAAGAAAGAAAAATCCAAGAAGAAAAGAAAGAGTACAATTATTTCCACAGATATGGGTATGAGATAAAAACCATTCATGATTTCATCTATGAGTTAGATGAGTTAAGAGAATTACTAAATAGCAAAGAATTGGAGCTTGCAAACAATCCCTATCTATTACTATATGGTAAAGCCGGTATTGGTAAATCTCACTTACTTGGTGATGTTGTTAATAAAAGGATTAGCAAGGGATATAAAAGTGTCTTTATTTTGGGGCAACATTTGAATTCAAGAGAAGATCCGAGAATTCAGATTCTGCAAAAATTACAAGTAAAGGTAAGTTTTGAAGAGTTTTTAAAAACACTAAATGAATTAGCGGAAAGAGAGCAAAAAAGAATAATTATTTTTATAGATGCCATTAACGAAGGACAAGGAAAATATTTTTGGCCGGATCATATAAGAAGTTTTGTAAATGAAATAAAGAATTACAAATGGCTAGGATTGGTTCTTAGCATAAGAACATCTTATAAACCATTAATTTTACCAGATGAATTAAGCAATGAGCTTGGAATAATTGAACTTGAACATTACGGTTTTAGTGGTGTGGAATACGAAGCAAGTAAATTGTTTTTCTCTTATTATGGAATAGAATACCCTAAAACTCCTCTTTTACATACTGAATTTCAAAATCCATTGTTTTTAAGGTTAATTTGCGAAGGACTACAAAAAAATGGTCTTTCAAGAATACCTGATGGATTACAAGGTATAACGGCTATAATTGAATTTTTTATTAAAGGTGCAAATAAAGAGTTATCCAAACCTAACAAGTTAGATTATCCTGATAGCATCAATCTTGTAAAAAAATCAATAAATGCGATTATAAAATATAAAATTGAAAATAAAGAACGATACGTTCCATATGAAGAAGCATATAAGATTATCGAAGATATAGCATCAACATATACACATCAAAAAGGAGTTATTGAATATCTAATTTCCGAAGGTATATTTTCTAAAAATCTTTTTTGGAAAGAAAATGATGATTATGAAGAAGGCATATATTTAGCTTATGAAAGATTTGAAGACCATATTGCCGCAAATTATTTAATTGATAAATGTGATAATGTCGAAAACGCTTTTAAAAAAGGTGGTCCATTATATTATTTGGTTGAAGATGAGCATGCATTAATGATAAATAAAGGATTGATTGATGCTCTTGCAATACAATTACCTGAAAGAACCAACAAAGAACTATTTGAATTAATACCACACTTAAAAGGGACATATATCATTGCCGAATCTACGATTGAAAGTTTGCTTTGGAGAAAAGTTGAATCTATTACTGATGTTACAAAAGATTATTTGCGTAATTATGGATTAAAATACCAAGGAACTTTTAATTTTTTTGGGGAAACTGTTATTTCTGTATCAACAATCCCTACACACCCTTTTAATGCTTTATGGCTTCATAAGGTATTAATGGATTATTCAATGCCAGACCGAGATGCTTGGTGGACACCGTATCTCAAAAATAAATTTTATGATGAATATGCTGTTAAACGTCTTATCGATGGGGCGTGGAATGATGATGATAAATCCCACATTTCAGATGAATCAATTAAATTAGCAAGCATAACTTTGGCATGGTTTCATACTTCTACAAATAGAAAATTGAGAGACAGTGCCACAAAAGCGATGGTTTCACTTTTACAAGACAGAATCAATGTTTTAATTGATGTTCTTGTATTATTTGAAAAAGTTAACGATCCATATGTTTATGAAAGATTATTCGCGGTTGCTTATGGTGCTGCATTAAGAACAGAACAAAGAGACAAATTACCAGAATTAGCAGAATATATTTACAAAACAATTTTCAAAGATAAAAAAGAAGTATATCCTCATGCTTTATTGCGCGATTATGCTCGTGGTGTGATTGAATATACTGTTTATTTAGGTTATGAGTTGTCATTTGACATTAATGAAGTTAGACCACCATATAAAAGTTATTTTCCTGAAAGATTACCAACTAATGAAGAAATAGATTCAAAATACAAACTCGATTCCAATTCGAAGGATTTTAAAGATTATCATAGGGGGCAAAATGCAATCATAAACTCTATGATTTATGGGGATTTTGGTATATATACTTTTGAGAGTGCGTTAAGGTCATTTGACGTAGATACTGATGTATTGAGCAACTTAGCAATCGAGTGGATTTTCGAGAAATATGGTTATAATGTTGAAAAGCACGGGAAATATGACAGAGACATTTCTTATGGTGGACGGCATGAGCATATAATTGAGAGGATTGGAAAAAAATACCAATGGATTGCTTTATATGAGATGGTCGCAAGGGTATCAGACAATTTTAGAAAATTTGAAGAAGGGAGTTTTGATAAAGAAAAAGAAGAACCATACCAAGGTCCTTGGGAACCATATATTAGAGATATTGATCCAACTATACTTATAAAAAATACTGGACATTATGACGAGGAAAATCCAACACAATACTGGTGGACAAAAGAAAATTATTCAAACTGGGATCTTCCAAATAAAGAATGGATGAAAAGAACTGATGATTTACCACACTTTGAAAATATTATTCAAGTTGTAGATGAGAATGGAGAAGAATGGTTAGTTTTAGAAGGATATCCGGAATGGGCAGAACCAAAACCAATAGGAAGAGAAAAATGGGATAATCCCCATAAAAGATTGTGGATTCAAATTAGAAGCTATTTGGTAAAAAAAGAAAATTCTAAAAAAATTATAGACTGGGCAAAAGAACAAAATTTCATGGGGCGCTGGATGCCGGAAAGTAGTGATAGATATGAAATATTCAGCCGAGAATATTATTGGTCACCGGCATATAAATACTTTTTAACTGAGTATTATAATGGTAATGAATGGAAAGAAATATTTGATCCTAGAAGTGATAAATTAATTGATTCGGTAATTGTAACTACCGAGAGTTATTTATGGGAAGAAGAATTCGATTATTCAAAAGAAGAAACTTTAAGTTTTCTTAAACCCTGCAATGCAATATACCAGGGAATGAGCTTATCCTTTTCAAGAAATGAAGGAGAGTTCATAGATGAGAATAATGAGAAGATTTGTTTTGCGGCAAATGTTAATAACAATTCAAGGTCATTCCTTCTAATAAAAAAGAAACCATTTCTTGAATACTTAGAAAAAAAGGGTTTAGATATATTCTGGACCATTCTTGGGGAAAAACAAATAATTGGTGGTATTTCTATAAGAGATGATTTTTGGGGTCGTCTTGATATTAGTGGCTTATATTACCTAGAAAACAATAAAATAATAGGGAATATAAATGTTAAAGGAGAATAAAGCACGGGTACACAACATTATGTATAAGTAATGGCAGTTAAAGTACTAAAAATGAAACCAATATGAATAAGACGAATAGAAGTGTAAAAATGAAAATAAGGGAGAAATTCCTAATTAAATTAGGATTCAAATTCCCGTTACCCCCTCGGATGGGCTTTCTGGTAGGTTTCTTTTAAAAGTTTTATATCAACGTGGGTGTAAACCTGGGTGGTGGTTATGGATGAATGTCCCAGTAAAATTTGTAGGGTTCTTAAATCACAGCCTGCCTGCAGCATCTGGGTTGCAAAACTGTGCCTTAATATATGTGGATAAACACGCTTTTTTATACCCGCTTTAAGGGCATACTCTTTTAAAATTTTGTAAAATCCCACTCTTGAGATGGGATTTCCCCTGTAATTCAAAAACAGAAAGGGTGTTTTTTTTCTCTCAAGGTGAGGTCTTCCCTCTTTTATGTATAAAAGTAGATACTTTCTTGCCATGCTTCCAAAGGGCACAAGTCTTTCCTTGTTTCCCTTTCCAATTACCCTAACAAAATTTTCGTCAAAATCAATGTCTTTTAACTTGAGATTTACAAGTTCTGATACCCTCAATCCCGAGGCAAAATCAAGTTCAAGCATTGCTCTGTCCCTCATTCCCTTTGATGTTGATATATCTGGCTGTTCCATGAGAGCATTTATCTCTTCTTCTGTGAGGTATTCGGGTATTTTTTTAATTTTTTTTGGCATATACAGCATTCTTGCAGGATTTTTTTCAAGATCGTGTACCTCTACCATGAAGGAGAAGAAGGAACGAAGTGATGCTACTATTCTTTCCCTTGTGGAAGAAGATAGTCCGTATTTGGAAACAAAGTTTATAAATTCTCTTAACTCTTCTTGTGTTATATTTTCAACTTCTATATCCTCACCTATAAACTCCATGAGCTTTGTAAGGTCATTCTGGTAGGCATTTTGTGTATTTATTGAATACCCTTTGTTTTCAAGTAAATATGTAAGGAACTCATTTACTGCATCACGGAGCTCCATCAGTATGATGGTCGGAATTTGAGGTATTTTTCTACTGTTTCAACAACGTATTTCCCTATCATATCAAATTCAAGGTTAACAGTATCGCCTGGTTTCATTCTTTTCATTGTGGTTAAATTAAATGTGTGGGGTATAATTTGCACGGTGAACTGACCTGGTTTTACTGATGCAACTGTCAGGGAAATACCATCTACAGCAATAGAGCCTTTTTCAACGATGTATTTTTCGTATTCCCGTGGAAAAGAGAAAGTGAAAAGGTAATTTTCACCCTCTTTCTTTATGTTTCTCACTGTGCCAGTTGTATCCACGTGCCCGCTCACAAGGTGTCCCCCTAAAAAGGATGAGGGTGTAAGTGCGCGTTCCAGATTGACGTACTGTCCGGTTTTGAGATTTGTTTTGAACTTGGTACGATTTAATGTTTCTTTTGATAGAAAGAACTGTACTTGATTGTTTTTTATCTCCTCAACTGTGAGACATACCCCATCAACTGCAATAGAATCACCTATTTTTAATGAAAGGCTGGTTTCCACGTAGATTCTTTTAGCCTGTCCGAGAGTCAGAACTTTTTTTATTTTTCCTTCTTCTTCTATTAGCCCGGTAAACATATCAGTAATCAGTAATTAATTTTCATTTTTTCGCGCACTATTTCCATTGTTCCTTCTGCTTTTTCCCGTGCTTTTTTGTCGCCCTCTCTGATTATATCCCAGACAAGGTCTCGCTTTTCTTCGTATTTCTTACGTTTTTCCCTGTATGGTTCCATAAAGGTATCCATTTTGCTAAATATTTCTTTTTTACACTGAACACATCCCCGTACACCTTTTATGCACTCTGTTTTTATATTTTCTGCATTTTCCCTGTTAAAAATCATGTGGTAATGGAAAACAGGGCATGTGTCCGGGTGTCCTGGGTCGTTTTTGCGAATTTTCTGCGGGTCAGTATAGGAACTCATGATTTTCTTTTTGAGCGATTCTGCATCCTCTCCTATGAGTATGGTGTTGTTGTAAGATTTGGACATTTTTCTCCCATCTGTGCCGGGTACTTTTGCAAACTCGTTCAAAATTGGTTCTGGTATGGGGAATACTTCACCGTAAAGGGAGTTAAATCTTCTTGCAATTTCCCTTGTGAGTTCAAGATGTGGCAACTGGTCTTTTCCTATTGGAACAACGTGTGCCCTGTATATAAGAATATCCGCTGCCTGAAGTACCGGATAACCGAGAAAACCGTAGTTTACAATGTCCCCATAAGGGACTTCGCTGTCTTCTGAAAAAAGGTTATCTTCAAGCTCCTTGAGGATAAACTCCTTAATTTTACCCTCAAGGACCTCTTTCCTTTCCTCGTCTTCCTTAAGGATTTTCTGAGAAATATTCTGGGCTATCCTGTTTAAGGTCTTTTTTTCTGTTTTAAGTTTTAATGCCTCTCTTTCTGCCACATATTCCTTTAATGTGGGATTTCTTAAAAGCCTTGAGAGGCTCACGAGCATTGAAAAGAGTACATGCAGTTCTGCATGTTGTTTTATATGGGATTGAACAAAGATAACGGATTTTTCAGGTGATATACCGGATATAAGCCAGTCAATGACCATATCCTCAATATCGCTTTTCAGAGAAGATGTATCCCTGTATTTTGTTGTGAGTGCGTGCCAGTCGGCAATTTCAAAGTAGGTTTCGTAGTCTTCCTGAAGTTTTGCCCAGTTCTGGAGTACGCCAAATAAGTGTCCTATATGCAGTCTTCCTGTTGGTCTATTACCTGATAGTATAACTTTTCTTTCTCCCATATCTTTCCTCCAATTTATTGACCGGATGTAAATAGAGTAACGGCCAAATTTCCTTTATTATCAAAACCAATGTTTATGCGAGCAACTCCCTTGTTGATGGTAAACCCATAAGTTAAAAGATAATCGTCTTTCCCCTTTAAATATCCCCCAAAAATGCCTGTTTTTATTTTATGTGGTGTGTATGGGATGTTGAAGAGAAAGCTACCCTTTAAATAAGCAGTATCACTGAAAGATACCTTCTCATATTCGCCATTAAGGTAGAGAAGGTCTTTAAAAGGTTGCATACTTATACTGATAAAGTATCTTGAGGGTATTCTTGTGACTTCTTCACTATCCCATTTCAATATTCCGTAAACATGGTTATAAGCTCCTCCTATTGTAATATACTGGTTATGAAATGTAATACCTATATCCTCTGAAAATCCCCTGGCAAAATCGAGAATAAGTGTATCATTATAGGCGTAAGCATAGGTGGATGTAAGATATTTCAGATTTATTCCCAAGGTAACTGTTTGATTTGAAGAAGCAATACCCAGTGTGTACTCAGAGTATTTTTCTTTATCCACTAAATAAGGTGTGTCTATCCTTCTGTTCAGATTAAAGATATTTCTATAAAAAAGCGATAGTTTTGGAGAGATGATGCCTATTATGGTGTTTTTGGGTCGCCCTTCGGTATCGACGTAAAAGGTAGGGTTGTTTCGGGGACTCTCTGTTGTGAAGGCATAAATATTATCAAGTAAACCAAGGAGTGACGGATTATCATAGGATGCTGTTGGGGCTGTCTGTGTATGTATAAAGGCGTTTGCCAAAAAATCTCCCCCAAGCATGTTATCATAAAACGTTTTGCCTGAAAAATGTGTTATTAAAATCAGAATGGCTACAAGCATGAGAAAATTATAAAATCTGTGACGGGGATAGCAAAGAAGGTTAATTTGATTTTCAGAGATTGTGGGATATAATTTAAACGAAAAGGAGGTGTAATATGAAGAAGTTTGCCATATTGCTCGTTTTTGCAACTGCGCTTTTTGCAGGTAAAACCAAAAACAGTGATAAAAAGGTCTGGGAACCATATAAATTCAAAGGTACAGAACATTTCAAGTATTCAATAGTAGTTGTAGATGAAGATGGTAAAAAAGAGACAGGTAGCTATGTAATAGACCTTTCTAAGGCTGGAGAAAAGTATAAAATTAAGATTCATGGTGAGTTTGCCGGGAATGAGGGTAGCATAAGTACGAAGGTGGATGATGCAAATTCTATACCCGGTGTTATATTTGGCCAGATGATTTTCAACCCGTGGCTTGCTCCTCTTACTTCGACCCTTTTTGCAAATTCTCTTATAGCCATGTTCTCAGCAGGTGCTGTAACCCAGGGACTTGAAGAGGGAAGCAGCTGGTCTTACAAGTCAAAAGATGGTGAGAGTATGGAGTTTGAGGTTAAAGGAACCTGCAAATACGCAGGGAGAAAGGGTAAGTTACTTAGAATGAAATCTGATGGTAAAGTTGTGTATGAGTCATGTATAGATGTGGATGTTCCCCTGCCTATATATGTAAAATACGCAGATAGTGAAGATAATTCCTCAACGTCGCTGGAACTTGTAGAATACAAAGAATAAGATAATCTTTATTCTCGTATGACTTACGCCCGCGTACGCGGGCGTTTTTACTTCTTGACATAACTCTTTTTTGCTTTTATACTTTCTTTGAGAAGGAGGTAATGTTATGAAGAGGCTTTATATAATAGGGCTGGCTCTGCTCATAGCCGGCCTTGCAGGGTGTAATCCCAGTGATGAAACCTCCGGGAATTACAAGGAAGCCTATTTTGGTGACCTAAATAGTCCCAGTGAGGCAGGGTTCGATTTTAGTGCGGGAATAGCAACTAATGATACTATGAGAGATATTGGTATAGAACCATGGGTTGATGATAGTGGCAGGCCCAATCCTGATTTTCAGTTAACTACATGGGGAGATAGTACGAAGAAATTGGTTGATCTTGGTAATATTTCACTTGATGATGCGGTTTCTATGGACCCTGCAAATCTTGTAGTTGATACAACCAAACAGTATGATATGTGGGATGCTTATCCAAGCGAGGGGCATTCTTATTATCTGACCACGCGGGAAGGTTATGATGTGTTCTTCCATCTTGATAGCATGAAAATCGTTCACGATTCCACTTATTGGACCTCTGGATACTGGATTCATTATTTCATAAAGGAATAGCAAGTAATTATCTTGTAATAGATAGGGGCAGTAAACTGCCCCTTTTCTTTTTAATGACGAAAAACACAGCACTTCCTGGTAAGAGAGGGAATATTTCTGCGGTATTTTTCAGGAAAATTTGAAAATTCAGGATGCAGGATATAAACTTTAATTGTACATGGAAATAGGTATTACGCCGCTTTATGGAATTGGGGATACTCTCCTGTACACCCCGGCTGTTCGGGTGCTAAAGGAAACATACCCTGCTTATCGTATAACAGCCTTTACTTTTTTTCCAACAACAAGGGATATTCTCAAGAATAATCCGTATATTGATGAGATAGTCTACTATCCCATGCTTAAGGAAGGTAAGATTAAAACCCTGTTATTTTTGAAAGATTACATAAGAAAATTTGATGTTGTAATCAACTTTTACCCATCTAATAGAAGAGAATATAATCTTTTTGCAATGATGCTCGCCCCTAAGAAAATTATAGGCCATAAGTACAGAAACTCGACCTTTAAAGAACTTAACTTCGTGAAAAATTGGACCATAGATGAAGATTATTCTTTACATGTTGTGGAAGAGAATCTCAATCTTCTCAAGTTTTTTGATATAACATCTCCGGGAAAATATCCTCTTCAGCTCTTTTTGACGGAGTATGAGTTACAGTTTGGCAAAGATTTCGTGAAAGAGTTTTCTGAAAATTTGAAAGTAGGGATACATCCCGGAACGAGTTCCTTCAAAAATCATGAAAAGCGTAGATGGCCTCTTGAAAAATTTGTAGAGTTTGGGAAACTTCTTGCAGAGAAGGATAGTGAATCTGTCATGTATGTTTTTGGGGGTCCAGAAGAGAGCAGTTTGAAGGAGTTTATAAAGAAAAGACTTAAGGGCATTTTAAGGGTAATACCTGTTAATACCAGGAATATTCGTGAAGCTGCTGCTATTATGAAATTTATGGATGTTTTTGTCACAAATGATTCCGGGCTCATGCATATTGCATCAGCCCTCAGATTGCCTGTGGTGGCAATATTTGGTCCCACCAACCCTGTGTGGGTAAGACCATGGGGAACCAGGTATAGAATTGCAAGGCTCGGACTTGAGTGCAGTCCGTGTTTTTATTATTCTCCAAAGCCCCTTCAATGTCCCGCGGGGTTGGATTTTAAGTGCCTCAAGGACCTGGGGGCAGAGATGGTTTTTAAAGAGTTTCTTGATATATTGAATGAAAACAAACAGGGAGTTGAGAAATTAGAAGAGCAGAGAAAAATATAAAAGGAGGTAAATCTTATATGAGCAAGGTAGATATAGATAAGTTCCTATCGAGCAAAGCAAAGAGGATGAAGGCGTCTGAAATCAGGGAACTGTTGAAACTTACAGAAAAACCCGATGTTATTTCTTTTGCTGGTGGCCTTCCGGCTCCTGAAGTGTTTCCTGTAAGGGAATTTGAAGAGGCGGCAAGATATCTTTTGCCAAGATATGGCGAAAGAATGTTACAGTATTCAACCACAGAGGGATTTACTCCCTTGAGAGAGTTTCTTGCATCTTATATGCGTAAATATGATGTGCCTGCTGAAGTCGAGAATATTCAGATAACTACAGGGTCGCAGCAGGCCCTTGATCTTATAGGAAAGGTATTCATTGATGAAGGAGACTACATAATAACTTCAAAGCCAACTTATCTCGGTGCACTTTCAGCCTGGACACCATTTAATCCGCAGTATCTCACTGTGAGCATGGATGATGATGGCATGATTCCTGAGGAGATAGAGGAGCATCTTAAAAAACATAAAGTGAAGTTCATATATGTACTGCCTAATTTTCATAACCCAGCAGGTGTCACCATAAGCGAAGAGAGACGTAAAAAAATCGTGGAACTTGCAGAAAAATATGATACTATAATCATAGAGGATGACCCTTACGGTGAACTCAGGTTTGAGGGAAAAGACCTGACACCACTTATAACAATGCTCAAGGAAAGGGTTATTTATCTATCAACATTTTCCAAAACACTTGCTCCTGGCACGAGAATAGGCTGGATAACCGCTCCCAAAGATATTCTTCTAAAACTTACACAGGCAAAACAGGGTGCTGATCTACATTCCTCTACAATGGACCAATGGCTGGTATATGACGTGTGTTCAAGGGGTATACTTCGTGAGCATGTGAAAAAGATACGTGCTCTTTACAAGAGCAGAAGAGATTTGATGTTGAAAGCACTTGAAGACTACATGCCAAAGCATCCTGAGATAAAATGGACGAGACCTCAGGGAGGTCTATTCTTATGGGTTTCACTTCCCGAAAAGTTTAATACCTATGAGCTTTTGGATAAAGCCATTGAGAAAAAGGTAGCGTTTGTTCCGGGAGCTGCTTTCTATCCAGGGCGTACTGAAGGCTTTAATACTATGAGATTGAATTTCTCCAATGCCAAAGAAGACAGTATTGTTGAAGGTATAAAGAGGCTTGCTTCTATTATTGAGGAGGAGTTGAATAAGTAAGCAGGGTAATTTAAAATTACCATACTACAGGAGAGGAGGTCAATATGAAAGACAGACTTGACAAGAGGCTTGATTATAAAATAAATGACCCTTATCTGGATAAAACCCAGTATAAGGATCCAACAATTTGTCCTACATGTGGGCTTGTATATCATGGAAAAACCTGGAAAAGAGACGATGAACTTAAAAAACAACTTGAAAAAGAGGGTAAAGTAGATTACAAAGAGTGTCCGGCATGCAGGAAGATAAGAGATAATTATCCCATGGGGGTGGTGTATCTTTCAGGTAACTATGTGAAGGATGAGTTTCATAGGTCTGAAATAATAAACCTTGTAAAACATGAGGCTGAAAAAGAAGAAAATAGTAATCCTCTTTCACGAATTATGGCTATAGAAAATGGTAAAGATGGGGACCTTGTAATCAAGACCACTACGGAGGGACTTGCTGCAAGATTAGGAAAGGCGATACAGCGAGCCCATAAAGGTAACCTTGAATTAAAGTTTTCAGACGATCAGAAACTTTTGAGGGTGGTCTGGGAGAGATAACTTTATAGATGGATATAGAGCCCTTATCGTGCGATGTCATAATTGTTGGGGCAGGACCGGGTGGGCTTTTTGCTGCAAAAAGGCTTATCGAGAACGGTGTTAGTGTATGTGTGTTCGAAAAAGGTCCATCCCTTGAAAAAAGACGCTGCCCTGCACTCCAGGTAAAAGAAAGACCCTGCCTTAAGTGTCCGGTTTGCTTTATTACCCAGGGCTTTGGAGGTGCTGGAGCATTCTCTGATGGAAAACTTACCTACTCAACAGAAGTGGGCGGAAGGCTTGCTGAGATATTTACTAAAGAGGAGTTTGAGAGGCTTTCAAAGGAAGTTGATGCCACTTATATGGAATTTGGTGCACCGGATGACCTTTATGGAGGTAACGTTGAGGAAATAGAGAGGTGGCGGTACAAGGCACAAAAGGTAGGACTCGTACTTGTACCTCAAAGACTGAGACATCTTGGTACTGACCTTGGATATGTTGTACTTGATAATCTTTATAAATACCTAAAAGAGAAAGGAGTTTTGTTCCATTTTCTTGAAGGAGTTAATGAACTTGTAGCAGATAACGGAAGGATTACGGGAATACGCACAGAAAAAGGTAAATACAGGGCGGATAAAGTAATAGTTGCTACCGGTAGAAGTGGTTCATGGTGGCTTGCGAAAGAACTTAAGAGACTGGGAATTAAAACGAAGCCTTCATATGTAGATATCGGAGTGAGAGTTGAACTGCCAGGTGCTGTGTTTGCGCCCCTTACAGATATATTTTATGAGCCTAAAATTGTTTACTATACAAAGCAATTTGACGACAAGGTAAGGACCTTTTGTGTAAATCCCTGGGGCGAGGTAGTGGTTGAATATGCAAATGGGGTGGTCTCGGTAAATGGACATAGTTTCTCAATGAAGCGGTCCTATAATACAAACTTTGCTCTTCTGGTTTCAACAAAATTTACAGAACCATTTGACGAGCCGGACGCATACGGAGTCTCCATTGCCAGACTCGCCAATCTGCTATCAGGAAACGTGCTTGTCCAGCGACTGGGTGACCTCAGAAAGGGTAGAAGGTCAACAGAGTCTCGTTTGAAGAGAAATTCTGTGACCCCAACTTTAAAATCTGCTGTACCTGGAGATTTAAGTTTCGCCCTTCCTTATAGATACATTGCCAATATAGTGGAAATGTTAAATGCAATGGATAGGCTCACGCCCGGAGTAGCCGATGATTCCACATTACTTTATGGTGTTGAGGTGAAGTTCTATTCAAACAAAGTGGAACTAAATGATAATCTGGAAACTGCTATTCGAGGGCTTTATACAATCGGTGATGGTGCCGGGCTTACAAGAGGTCTTGTGCAGGCATCTATGTCTGGCTATTATGTGGCAGAGAGGATTATGAAAAATGGGTAAAATCGATAGCGCGAAGGTAAAGAGAAATTTTATCACAGGGTTGGGTATTCTGGGACCTGTGGGACTTACCATCTATGTTTCCGTATGGATTATTGAAAAATTTGGTGGTATCTTTACGGATATCCTTGACATTATTCCCGGGCTTAAGAGTATCCCGTATTTCTTTCAGCTTATAATTTCCACTCTCCTTGTGCTGCTTCTTATTTATGCAACAGGGGCATATGTAGGGCAAAGCGTTAAAAGGGCACTTGACGCATTTTTCTCCCGTGTGCCTATAATAAGAGGATTATACAATGCGTTAAGCAGATTTACGGATTCTTTTATGGAATCTCTAACAGGCACAGGGAAAAATAAAGGAAAACGACAAAGGGTAGTTATGATAAACTTTCCTCACAAAAACTCATACTCTCTGGGTTTTTTAACCTCCACAGACCCTATAGAGGCAGGGGGTAAAAGGTATTTTAAGGTGTTTATTCCCACTACACCAAACCCCACTTCGGGTTTCTTAATTTTTGCAGAGGAAAAGGATATTAAGTTTCTCGATATAACAAGTGAGGAGGCTATAAGAATAATTGTATCAGGTGGTGTTGGACAGGATGCAATAAGTTTAAATAAAATGGGGGAAGCATTGAGAGATGGGTAGTTTTAAAAACTGGATGCGTAATATACTTGGCGATATAAAAAGCGTAGAAGATGTGAAAGAGATTATAAGAGGAGCCCGTGAGCATGAAATTCTTTCTGAAAACATGTATCAGCTAATAGAGCGGCTCCTGGATATTGAGGACCGAGAGGTAGGCGACATAATGGTTCCGAGGGTGGATATTGTATTCATTGAGGAAGAACAAACGCTCAAGGAGGCAGCAGCCCTGTATAAAAAGTACGGTTATTCAAAAATCCCTGTGGTGGCGAGCCATGGTGATACGTACAAAGGAATTTTCTACATTAAAGAACTCATAAGATACCTTGACGAAATAGAAACCAAGAAAGTTAAGGAACTCGTGAAACCCCCTCATTTCGTTCCTGAGTCAAAAAACGTAATAGATGCTTTAAAGGAGTTTCAGAAAGAGCGAATTTCCATAGGCCTTGTAGTGGATGAATTTGGTAGTGTTGTTGGGCTTGTTACACTTGAGGATTTGCTTGAAGAGATAGTTGGCGAGATTTATGAGGAGTTCGACAAGGAAGAGGTACTTTTTGAAGAACAGCCAGATGGTTCAATAGTATTTAATGCCAAGATTGAACTCGACCAGGCATCCCGTATTCTCATGGAGAAGGGGTTTATTGATAAGCCCCTTGAAGGGGAGGATGTGGCAACACTCGCTGGTTTTATAATGGAAACATACGATAAACTTCCGGAGAAGGGTGAGAAGTTTAATTATGAAGGCCTTATATTTGAAATCGTTGATGCAACCCGACAGAGACTAAAGACAATTAAGGTTACAAGGAGATTTAATGATGAAAAAGTTCAGAGTTAAGGTGGAAATCAGGTTGAAGGATGGAATACTTGATGCAGAAGGGAGGACCATTGAGAGGGCAATAAAAAGATTTGGAATTGAGGCTGAAAATACGAGGAAGGGAAAGATTATAGAATTTACCACCGTGGGAGATAACAAAGAGGAAGTTGTAGAAAAAATTAAAAGACTTGCAAATGAGTTGCTAATAAACCCACTTACAGAGCAGTATATACTGGAGGTAAAGGGTGAAGAAGCCTAAGGCAGGTGTTATTGTTCTTCCAGGTACTAACTGTGATATGGATACTATTCATGTGCTAAATCTTGTTGGCTTTGATGCAGAGCCTATCTGGCACGAGGAAAAGGAACTTTCAAAGTATAGTTTTATTGTCATTCCAGGTGGATTTTCGTACGGGGATTATTTGAGGCCAGGTGGTATAGCCCATCTCTCACCTGCAATTTTAGCACTGAAAGATTATGTTGAGAAAGAGCAGGGGTTTGTTATGGGAATTTGTAATGGCTTTCAGATTTTAACAGAACTCGGTATTCTTCGTGGAGCACTCCTTAGAAACATTAATCTAAGGTTTTTGTGCATGGACCAGAGGATAGAGGTTGTGAGGAATGATACTCCTTTCACCTCGGAGTTTAAAAAAGGAGAGGAGGTTACTATCCCCATTGCTCACTTTGATGGAAGGTATTATGTGCCAGATAACGAAGTGTCTCTTGTAAAACCTCTTGTCACGCTTAAATACGTTGAGAACCCCAATGGGTCGTTAATGAATATTGCAGGTGTTGTAAACGAAAAGAACAACGTTCTTGGACTTATGCCTCATCCTGAAAGAAACAGTGAAAAAATCATAGGGGATGGTAGCGCTATTAAGTTTTTTGTATCTGTATATAATGAGGTAAAGCCACATGCTTAAAAAGGAAGAAATAGACCTTATAAGAGAAAAAATTGGAAGAGACCCAAACAGGGTTGAACTTGCCATATTTGATGTTGCCTGGTCGGAGCATTGTAGTTACAAGAGTTCAAAGAGATTCTTAAGGCATTTTAAAGAGACCAAAAGTGACAGAATCCTGAGTGGAGTTGGTGAGAACGCTGGAGTTGTCAGAATAAATGATGAACTTGCTTTGTCTTTTAAAATTGAAAGTCACAACCATCCTTCCCATATTGACCCATTCAACGGGGCTGCAACGGGAGTTGGCGGAATAGTAAGAGATATTCTTGCAATGGGCACCCGACCTGTTGCACTTATGGATTCCTTGCGGTTTGGAAATCCAGAGGATGAGCACATAAAAAGAATTTTTGAAGGTGTGGTCTCAGGGATTTCCTCCTATGGAAACTCCATAGGTGTCCCCACTGTGTCCGGTGAAGTCATTTTTGATGAGGCATACTCTGACAACACACTGGTTAACGTCGCATGTGTTGGTATTGGGAAAATTGATGGTTTGAAGTCAGCCGTGGCAGGTAAGCCGGGGAACCTTGTAATTCTTGCAGGTGCACTCACGGGCCGTGATGGTATAGGTGGAGCCTCTTTTGCCTCTGAAACCTTCAAGGATGGGGAGGATAAGAGAAGTTCTGTGCAAATAGGGGACCCTTTCATGGAAAAACTTCTTATAGAAGCCACTATGGAGGTTTTGTATCTTGATGGGCTTGTGGGGATGCAGGACCTTGGGGCAGGTGGACTCTCAACAACGCTTCCTGAGATGGCCTTCAAAAGCGGAGTTGGCATTGAGGTAGACCTTTCAAAGGTACCATTAAGAGAGAATGACATGGAGCCCTGGGAGATAGTTGCGTCAGAGTCTCAGGAAAGGATGATTTACATAGTAAAACCGGGTACTGAAAGAAATTTTATAGATGTATTTAAGAAATACGGTCTTTACCATGCAATTATTGGGCATGTAATAGAAGACGCTGTTTTCAGAGTTAAATACGAAAAAGATGTTCTTACAGAATTGCCAGTTGATTTTGTGGTTGAAGGTTTTAAAGAGCCATACCTTGAGATAAAAAAGCCGGATAATTCCAGATACCTATCCATTACCATTCAAACAGAAGAAGAGCCTCTCGTAGAAAGCAGAATAAAGGAACTTCTTTCTTCATATAATCTCGCCTCTAAAAAATGGGTTTATACCCAATACGACCATATGGTGCAGATAAACACTGTGATAAGACCGGGAGAACATGATGCTGCCCTGTTACGCATAAAAGGAACAGATTTAGGCATAGCCCTTACAGTGTATGGTAATGGTAGGGTTTGTGAGATAGACCCCAGAAATGGAGTCATAAACACAGTATGTCAGGCAGCCGAGAGTATTGTATCGTTGGGGGCAGAGCCTGTGGCATTAACCGATGGTTTAAACTTCGGAAGTCCGGAAAATGAAGAGGTTTACTATACTTTTCGGGAGGTGGTTCTTGGAATAAAGGATGCAGCATTATCCCTTTCCATCCCTGTTATATCTGGCAATGTGAGTTTTTACAACGAGTCTGAAAAAAAGCGTATATATCCAACGCCTATAATTGGCATGGTTGGGATTAGAGAGGACCTCACTGAAAAGCCAGATGTGGGATTTAAGAGAACAGGCAGTACGATTATATTGCTTGGAAAAGAAAAGGATGAGTTCGGAGGAAGTGAGTATTTGTCAGTATTTTACGGGATAAATGCTGGCAGGGTGCCCCGTTGTGACCTTGAATTTGAAAAGCGTCTGCTTTTACTTACTAAAAGTCTTGTTACTGAGAAAATAGTGGATTATGCTGTTCCTGTAAAAAGGGGTGGTCTCCTTATGGCACTCATAAAATCTGCTATAAGAGGAAACACTGGTTTTGTAAGCCGTATTGATGAGGATGAGATATTCTGGCTTGGAGAGTGGCCCGGGAGAATGCTCGTTGCCACCAAAAATACCGACGAAGTTGTTCGCATGGCGGGGGATTTGTCCATTCCAGTTAAAATTATTGGTGAAGTAGGAGGCAAGGAAATCGTGTTGAAAAGGGCTGTGTTGCATATTGAGGAAGTAAAGGAGAATTATTATAAAACACTTTACAGGTTGATGGATGCGTGATTACTGTGGAATTTTTGGGGTTTACTCAGTAGATGGAAGTGTTGGTCCTGTTATAAAGAAGGGGCTTTTTCATCTACAGCATAGAGGCCAGGAGAGCGCCGGGATAGTTACAAGCCACAGTGGTAGGTTTTATAAAGTAAAGAATTTTGGGCTTGTGGCAAAGGCATTACCTGACGATGTTGTTACAAACCTTAAAGGAAAGATTGGTATAGGACACACGAGATACTCAACAGCAGGTGACAAGGACAGTTTTAATAATATTCAACCTATTTGTTTTTTCGCTTACAACAAAAACATTGCTCTTGCTCATAACGGTAACCTCACAAACGTGGCGTACCTTAAAGAAAAATTGATACAGGAGGGAAGGGTTTTTCATTCTACCTCAGACTCAGAGGTTATTCTGCACCTCTATGTAAAAAACCTGAATTTGCCTGTGCCCGAAAGATTGAGAGAGATAGAAAAAGAAGTGCAGGGAGCCTATTCCATACTAATACTTGAAAATGACAGACTGATAGCCTACAGAGACAGACACGGTACAAGGCCTCTTCTTATGGGAAAAAAAGGCCGGGATGTGGCTTTTGCGTCTGAGGAAGGAGCACTCAGAATAAACGGTTTCCTTGAAATAAAAGAACTCTCTTCAGGAGAGGCTGTAATAGTGGAAAATGGTGTGGTGTCAAGTGTTCAGATTGCAGAGGATGAAAGAAAAAATCAGTGTGTTTTTGAACTCATATATTTTGCAAGACCTGATGGACATGTATTTGGAAAGTCTGTATATGAATTCAGAAAAGAAAGCGGCAGATTGCTTGCCAGAAAAGAGAATAAAGAAATTGATATAGTGGTGCCTGTCCCGGATTCCGGTGTTATGGCTGCTCTTGGCTACTCAGAGGAAAGTGGAGTCCCGGTGGAGTTTGGTTTTATAAGGAATCACTATGTCGGAAGAAGTTTTATATCTCCTTACGATAGGGAAGAGAAGGTACGAATGAAACTTATACCGGTTCGTAGTGTAGTGGAGGGTAAGAAAATAGCACTTGTGGATGACTCAATTGTAAGAGGTACAACTTCAGGAAAGATTATTCAACTTTTAAGAGAGAACGGTGCAAAAGAGGTCCACATGAGAATAGCATCTCCCCCTGTCAGATACCCCTGTTACTTCGGTATAGATATACCCACAAAAGAAGAACTCATTGCAAATGGCAGAGAAATCGAAGAGATAGAAAAAGAAATAGGTGCGGATTCCCTTGTTTACCTCTCACTCGACGATCTTTATACTCTCACTTCTCCCCGTGAAAAGGACTTCTGTTACGCCTGTTTCCGCGGTGACCACATATATACACCCTGAATGAAGAAAGTCGTTGTTTTACTTTCCGGTGGTATTGATTCGGGTTTTGTAGCATACCTTTTAAAAAATAAAGGCTTTCATGTACATGGGCTTGTTCTTCATATCTACGATAACGTACCTTCAGAGGAAGACCTCAATAGGCTTGAGAGTCTGAAGGAACTTCTCGGAATAAAAATTGATGTGCTTGATGTGAGAGAGTACTTTAAAAACAAGATTATTAGATATTTTACAGAAACCTATTTAGGGGGCAAGACACCAAATCCATGTGCCCTGTGTAACCCGAAAATAAAATTCAAATTTGGTTTTGAATTTATGAAGAAATTAGGTTATGACCTTCTTGCTTCAGGACATTATGCTGATAAAGGAATATACAGAGGATATACCGTGTTAAAAAAGGCAAAGGACAGAACCAAATCTCAGGAATACTTCCTTTCGAGGCTTCCCCGTGAATATCTTGAGAGAATTATATTTCCCCTTTCCACCTATCTTAAGGATGACATAAAATCAAAGGCAGGTAAGATTTTTCCCTTTCTTGAAAGCCCACGGGAGAGTCAGGATGTGTGCTTTTTAAGAGGAGAGAGCCATGATGAGTTCTTCGAAAGAAGAGGAATTAGTGTTGTAGGTAAAATGGTGTATAAAGGGAGAGTCGTGAGGGACAATGTCAATCTATTGAAATATACAAGGGGTCAGAGAAAAGGGATAGGTTTTGCAGCAGGAGAAAGGGTATATGTAAAAGCCATAGACGCAGAGGGCAAAAAAGTATTACTCGGAAAAAAAGATGAACTTTTGACCCATAAATTTTACATAAATAGCGCTCTTTTCTATGTACCATACCCGGAAATTTCAACCTGTCAGGTTAAAGTGCGATATAGCAAAGCACAGGCAGGATGCAGAATAAGAGAAGTGGAAGACCAGAGATTTTTAGTGGAACTTCAAGAACCACTTTATACAGTAACCCCTGGACAGCTTGCTGTGTTTTATGATGGAGACTATGTTCTTGGCTCGGGATGGATAGAACTTGTTTAACTTCTCAGGATGTGTTCTGCCTTTTAGTGTGAGAAATGGTGCAGCATTTGACCATCTACAAGAGGGTCTTTAAAATTTAGTTATGAGTAAATTCGTGTTTATCACAGGTGGAGTTGTATCAGCCCTTGGTAAAGGAATTGCCACGGCTTCAATAGGCTTTCTTTTAAAAAGAAGGGGATACAATGTCATTCCTCTTAAGTTTGACCCATACCTAAACGTTGACCCAGGTACTATGAGCCCTTTTCAACACGGAGAGGTGTTTGTAACAGACGATGGAGCAGAAACAGACCTTGATTTAGGTCACTATGAGCGATTTTTAGATATATCCCTTTCAAGGAAAAACAATGTTACAGCTGGCCAGATTTACTACACAATAATTGAAAACGAGCGTGATGGCAAATATTTAGGAAAAACCGTTCAGGTTGTTCCTCATCTCACGGACGAAATAAAACGCAGGGTTCTGTTGCTTGAAGAGGACGGGGCAGACGTGGTTCTTGCTGAAATCGGAGGTACGGTGGGTGATATTGAATCCCTGCCGTTTCTTGAGGCAGCAAGGCAACTCAGGCTTGAGCGGGGAAGTGATGATGTGATTTTTGTTCATCTCACTCTTGTTCCCTATATAAAGGCAGCAGGGGAACTTAAAACCAAACCCACCCAGCACAGTGTTATGAAACTTCGCGAGATAGGTCTTCAGCCTGATTTACTCATATGCAGAGCAGAGATGCCGCTTACCGAGGAAGTGAGGAAGAAAATAGCCCTCTTCTCAAACCTGCCTGAGAGGAACGTTTTTGAAGCCCAGGATGTTGATTTTATTTATAAAATCCCGATAGTTTTTTATAATCAAGGTCTTGACAGAGTAATACTTGAAAGGCTTAATCTTGCAGTTATGCCTATAAAGATGGATGACTGGATAGAGTTTGTCAATGCTTATGATTCAAGGGAAGATGAGGTAACCCTTTGCATAACCGGTAAATATGTGGAACTCAAAGATTCTTACAAGAGTATAATAGAGGCATTTAACCATGCCCAGAGTGCTACTAAAACAAAGGTTAATATGAGATTTATTGATGCAGAAGAGATTGAGGAAAAGTCTCCTGAACTTTTACTGTCAGATTGTGACGGAATACTTGTTCCAGGTGGCTTTGGTAAGCGTGGAATAGAAGGTAAGATAAGGGCAATACAGTATGCGCGTGAAAACAATGTACCGTTTTTCGGTATATGCCTTGGAATGCAACTTGCAACAATTGAGTTTGCAAGAAACGTTGCAGGGCTATCAGGCGCAAATTCAACAGAATTTGACCCTGATACTCCCTACCCTGTGATTACCATACTTCCTGATAAAGCAGGAATAAAAAAGATGGGTGGAACTTTAAGAAAAGGGGCATATCCCGCTATTTTGAAAGAAAATTCTCTTGCTTTCCGGGTTTATGGTAAGAGGGAGATTTCAGAGAGGCACAGGCATAGGTATGAATTTAATCCTGAATACATGAATATTTTAAAGGAGAAAGGACTTGTTTTTTCAGGAATTTCTCCTGATGGTAGATTGGTTGAAATTATTGAATTACCAGAACATCCATATTTCATTGCAGTTCAATTCCATCCTGAATTTAAGTCAAGACCTCTTTCACCACATCCCCTATTCAGGGAATTTGTAAAAGCAATGAGGGGGTATCATGCCAGAAGGACTCAGCAGGGATGATATAGCCCTTTCCATAAATCTTATAAGACAATTCAGGATTGCCATGAGCAATATGCGCCTTTATGCTACAGACAGTGAAGTCGTACAAAATTCTATAAAGAATCTGTATGATTCTCTGGTTACTTTTCTGTCCAAACATAAATATCTCACCCTTGGATTTGTTGAAGGAAAACCAATCATAAACAAAGTTGATATCTCCAAAGGTTTACCTGAGAGTGTAAAACCAGGGATTTTTCTTGATAGACTTAACGAGCACAATATAAAGACTGTTACATTTAGAATTGGACTTGGATATGAGGAACTCGTCGCGTTTCTCGAACTTCTCAAGGAAAAATATGACGGGTCACATACTTTGAGAGACAAACTGAGGGAGCATGGGATAACAAAAATTGGCGTAAACGAAAAGATTTATACCACAATAGGTGACAAAGACCTTGTTATTGAAAGAGGGGAGGAGTTACTTGCAAAAAGCAAAGGAGCCATTGAGCAGATTCTGGACCAGGTAGAAAAGATTGTTGATATGACCTTGAGCGTTCAGGACCCGAGCCAGAGGGAAAAACTCAAACTTGAAATAGGGAAAAAACTTCTTTTTAAGGACCCACAACTTATAGAGAAACTTCTTGTTGAGAAAAAGGATGGAGGAACAGAGGTCAGAAATCTTTTCCCGGGTGAATCGCTTACAACAGAGGAACTCGAAAATCATCTTGGAGAACTCATAGGTACATACAAACTCCAGAAAAAAGGGCGTTATGAGGAAGTTCTCGAACGACTTAAGGAATTAATAAGAGAGACGATGGAAATACTCAAGAAGTTTGACCCATCATATCAGGTTGCAGACTCAATTATTGAAAATATTGATGCAATTGAGGATTTCTATGAAAAGTGGGAGAAACTCTCTTCTCAGGATATGACAACAGAAGAAGAGAAAGTTGCAAAAAAAATCCTGTCTGAGAGTTCTTTCAGCATTTTATCGGAACCAAAACTTGCTGAAGTTATTGAGAAACTCGCATCAAAGGGCTTATGGAAGCCTGCATCAAAAATTGTAGCAAGGGTTTTGCTTACTCTTGATTCACCAAATCCAGGGACGAGGGCAAAGGCTTTAAGAAGGTTTGACGAGATAAAGAATGTTGTTTTTATGAACGCAAATGCAAAGGAGTTCTATGCTGTTTATATGAAACTCGTCTCAGTGTTCTATAAAGAGACCTCTATGGAGGTTTTAAATGAGTTCTTGAACGTTTTACCGCTAATTACCGAGAAAGCCTTTGAGAGAGGACTAAAAAATGAGGTCATTAAACTCCTTTCTTTTATTAATATGGAAATCAATTCCAGTAGTATCACGCCTGAGAGAAGAGAAATTCTTCTAAAATTCAAGGAAGCATTCACAAGACATCTTAAGTATATACTTCTGGACAGGGTTATGAGTCTTGATGATATTGACCCGTTTACCCTTAAAGCCATATATAATCTGAAAGACATCATAGTTACTGACCTTGTTGAGGTATTAAAAAATGCAGATGATGATAAAGTATCTGGCAGAATAGCAAGGATACTCGAATCCGTTGGAGATGTAGCAGAGGCTGCCATATTAAGTGAGATTCCAGTTGTGCAGGATAAGGAAAGATTGAGGAGGCTTTTATCTCTGATAGATAGGTTTAAGAACAGGAAAGATGTTATCAGCACATTGGATCTTGCGCTAAAATCTGCTCCTGCCCGTCTTAAACCTTTGATTTTTGAAAAAATGCTCTCTTTTGGTTCTACCAATATGGAAACCTATGCTCTCGAGTTCCTTGAATCAGATGAACCAGACGTTCAATTGCTTGGATTTGAATATTTACTCAGGCATTCCCCTGATAGAATAAGAGATAAGGTTGAACATTTACTGGTTCCAAAGAAGGTTCTGTTTTTGAAATTTCAGCAACCTGCGTATATCAAAGTAAAGCGAAGAGTCATAGAACTTATTGGAGAACAAAAACTTTTATGGGCAGTTCCGTTTGTTATTCCACAACTTGCACACCAGGATAGAAATATTAAAAAGGCCGCATATGAGGCCCTGCTTAATTTTAAGCCTGAGATACTCAGGAATTTCAAAAAAGAGTTTAAACAGGTGGCGAAGAGCAAAGATCCCCTTGCTAAGGACTTTCTAAGAAAACTTGAGGAATATATGGAAGGTAAATAATGGGTGGATTTTTCTTAACCTTTTTTCTTTTATCTGGGACAGCCAAAATAGCCTTTCTGCATCATGGGAATCAGTCTTTAACTGATAATTCTTATTATACCCTGAGGCAGGGAGATGAAGGTTACATTGGCAATAGTTTTCATAGAACGCTTGATACACACGAGTATTACCATGTCCCTGTGGATATTCACATATCAGGATGTCTTACACAATCCTATTCGTGGGGAAAGAATGACAGAGGATTACTTGATAGGTTAAAGAACATGCCCGAAGTATGGCTTGTTGGGGGCAGTTATGCAGAGAATATTATGCCCTATATGGATTCTATAGGGAACAAGTTTTCCATGTGGTATGTGCAACAGGTTTATGATTCCTCCATTAAAGGTATATCATACTATGATGTCCCAAATGTTTTATGGATTCCAGAGAGAGTCTATAAGAGCGAGGCATTAATGCCTTATTCGCTCATAAAAATACTGAACGAGGAGTACGGTAAATACGATAGTCAGGGAAGATACCTTGCGCCGTGCATTGTTCTTGATGATAATGCCCTTTCCTGGTATTGTTCGGACTGTAATCCGAGAAAGGTCTACAGAATGTTTGATAATGAAGGGAACTACGTTTTTGTTGTTTTTATACAGAAGATAGCAAGGGACAATATGGTATGGCAGAATGTTTCTGACCCTTCCAATTCCCTGAACCAATTGCTCTGGAATCTTCATAATGATCCTGATCAGGAGCAGATTGTCATTTACGGCGATGACTGGGAAAAGGCAGCAGGAGTAGCAGGGTGGGATTTTGGTCAGGCTGGGGTTCCTGCCTCATCCTATGATGCCAACATTGCATGGGTCGCCTCTCAGGACTGGGTTCAGCCCGTACATATAGGCGAGGCGGTGAAGTGGTGGGGTGTGGACAAGATATACGACGAAGACCCCAACAATGACCCACCGAGCATATCCATTGATTATGCCACATATCAGGAGCTTAACGATTGGACAGGCGGAACCTACGACAACTGGTATAATGATTTCAAAAATACGCAGGCTTACGGATGTGGTCTTGGGCCCGATTTAAATGGAAATGGGGTAAATGGCGATTACGAAGACCTATGGAAATTTGCTGAGAATTATCTTATGAATGCTCCTGATAATAAGGTGGCAAAACTCGGCTGGGTTACTTTGATGGGGAATCTGTACGAGACAGCATGGCATACAGGACCTGGAGGAGAACTGGTCTACTGGGGAAAAAATGTGTGGAATCATACAAGGTACGGCGCTCTCTTTGCATATGCTGCCATGTGGCTTGACAGTTTAAGACTCCTTGATACTCTCTCACATATTGATTCCCTTGACCTTGATGCAGATGGAATTAATGAGTACATGCTTTACAATTCAAAGGTTTTTGCTGTGTTTGACAAAAGAGGTGGAAGAGGAGTTCTGGTAGTCAATGACAGCGGCCAGGTTATAGTTGGAAATCTTATGACCTATTTTGGTGGAGAAGGTGATTTTGATGATGGAGCACATGCAGGATTATTTGAGGATTCACAGGGGTTTAACTCCTGGTATGAGCCAGAGTGTTTTATGAGAGGTGATACTGCGGTTATTAAGTTAGTAGAGGCATACGATGCACAGGGTGATTCATCGTGGGATATAACGAAGGAGATAAGGCTTGTGCCGAATGTATATTATTTTGAGGCAAAGTACAATTCAGGGTTTGAAAACTGGATAAAAAGTGCTGTAACACCTGATGTATGGAATAATTTGCTAATGGGGTATTCTCTGAAATTTATTTCAGGCCTTTCTAACAACGGGTGGATGTATGCAGGTTATGAAAATGTTAATACCAAAGCAAAGGGAGTATATCTTTGGGCATCAGGCAGCGGACTTTATTATCATAATGTTGGAAAAACAGGGCAACTCGCTGAAATCATAGAGTTAGGTGGGAGGAATGGGGAATTTACAGTTTATTTTTATGCAGGATGTGGTATTCCGGATATAAACGCCACAGGCCCAGGGGACAGGGAGGGTCCCATGATTCATGGTACATCCTTTACTCCCTGGACAAACGTGCTTTCAACTGATTCTGTGCTTGTGACAAGTTATGTGGAGGACCCAAGTGGAGTTTATTCATGTGTAATTCATTATGGAGTGAATGGAAACTGGGGTTATCCGGATATTGAAATGCACATGGATGATGGTTCTGTGTATGATTTTAACGGTAATGGTGTACCTGATAGCACCCTGTACGGTGCCTGGATTCCACCAATGCCTGATCATTCACACGTGGAGTTTGTAATTCACGCACAGGACAACACGCCCAATCATTATGATACATGGGACAACAATTATGGGCAGAACTATTCCTACACAGTGGGGTATGTTAATTTTGTGATGGACGGAGAACTTGATAGAGTGGCGAAGTTATATGCCCAGAACGGAGATATGCATCTTTTTATGTATTATTATAAGGATTCTTCACAGTTGTACATCGCAACTGAGAGCGCCGGGGGAAGTGAGGGTACAGGTATTTTTCAGAATGACCATTTTATATTAGTGGGCACAAATTTTGATTCTGTAATTAATGCAATGTGGGCAAAAAGAGGTACAGTACCTTTCTATGACTTTTACCTTGCAGACGAGAATGACAATGACTTCGTTGCATTTTTTGATAGAGATTCCATTCTAACTGATACAACGATTTTTAGATGTGCGTCAAGTAAAAATGATGAGGGATACCTTGAAGGTGTGGTCAATTTGAAAAGATTCTACGGAAGTGTACCGGAGAGTCTTTTTGTGGTTGTTTTAAGTTATGAAACACAGGATAGCGGAAATTTAGAATGGCAGGTTCCAAGGGTTGACTCGATTGATAACCGGGTTACCATAGATGAGTGTCTTATTTTTAAACCGGAAGCAGTAGGGGTGAGTGAAGGAAGGGAACACGGTTTTGTCTCTGTGCGGTATTTTAAAGGATATATTGAACTCTGCTTTAGTTCCCGGGAAAGTGGCTCTGTGAGTGTGATGTTTTATGATATTCTGGGAAGAAGGGTTAAAATATTAAGGTATCAAGCCGTAAAGGGGTTTAATAGTCTTAAAGTACCTTTTAGTTTACTTCAGAGGGGCGTGTATTTTGGAGTTTTAAAAACCGATGTTTATAAGAGGCAAAACGTGTTCAGGTTTATAATACCATGATTCCTAACTGGATAACGCTTGGCAGAATTGTTTTCTCATTTTTGGTGGCTTTAATGTTTGAGGTAAAGAGTTTACCCATTAACATCATAGCCTTCCTGTCAATTTTTGTTATTATATTCCTGGATTTTCTTGATGGATACATTGCCAGAAAATACAATATGTCAACGGAATTCGGTGCAATGTTCGACATAACAGGTGATAGAATTGTAGAGGTTATTTTCTGGACATATTTTGCATACAAGCATCTTGTATCCTTCTGGTTCCCGGTGATTGTCCTTTCAAGAGGAATTTTCACGGATGCCATAAGGCAACAGGCTTTTAAAAAAGGAGTAAAGCCTTACGATATGTTTAAAAGCGGTGTTATGAGGTTTATTCTTGTGTCCGCATGGATGAGAACAGGGTACGCTGTTTTAAAAGTTGTGACCTTTTCCATGCTTGGACTTGTACTTATATTAAAAAACAATGACATTGCTTTTGCTTATACCCGTGAACTATACACGGTGGCTTACATTATAGCAATACTCACTGTTCTTGTTTGTATTATAAGAGCCATTCCGGTTATCGTTTATGCCAGAAAGCACGTCTTCTCAAAATAGGTCATGTGCCATATTTGACCTTGATGGCACACTTCTTCTGGGGCCCTCTTCTGAGGGTAGGTTTTTTCTATATCTTGTTTTAAATGGGGTGGTTTCATTAAAACATATAGCCTTTTACCTGTTTAACTTCCTTCTTACCTGGCGGCTCAGGCAGAATAAGGCTTTTTATAGAGGACTGGAAGTAGAGAGACTTGACAATCTTGCTAAAGATTTTGTGGAGAGGCATCTTTCAAAAAGTCTATCCAGAGAAGGGCTCTCAAAGGTCAGAGAGGAGAAAGAGAAAGGAAGAAGAACTATTTTACTTTCAGGTTGTCCTGCTTTTCTCTTAAAGCATATTTTGAGATATACAGGCTGTGATGAGGCTATTGGACTCAAACTTGAGGTGAAAAACGGTAAATTCACCGGTAGATATATTCCCCCATATCCCTTTGGAAGAGGGAAAATGCTTCTTGTAGAATCCATGTTATGTGACAGGACAGAGTCCTCCGGTTATGGTAACCATATATCTGACAAATATTTTCTTTCTCTTTTAAAAGAGCCATATTGTGTAAATCCTGGACCCGCGTTTAAATCTTACTGTAAAAAGAAAAAAATCCCAGTGCTTAAGTGGAAGGAAAAGGTCAAAGACTCTTTTTCAGGGACATAATATTTCCTTTAAAATCTTTGCCATGAATGAAAGAGTATTGCTCATAGATGCCACCTCGCTTGCCTTCAGGGCTTATTATGCATTCATAAAAAAGCCTCTTGTCAACTCAAAAGGAATAAATACTTCTGGTCCATTTGCTTTTATCAATTCTCTTGAAAAACTCAAAAAAGAGGTAAGTCCAACGCACATAATGGCTGTTTTTGATGCACCGCATAAGACATTCAGACACGAGTTATATGAAGAGTACAAAGCTCAAAGACCCAAACCTCCGGACGAGATAAGAGTTCAGATAGAACTTATAAAGAAACTGCTTGATGCTTATGAAATAAAATATATAGAGGTTGAGGGTGTTGAGGCTGATGATGTTATAGCCACGTTTGTTGAAAAATATAAAGGGCATAACAATATTGAGATTTACATTTCCACGCAGGACAAAGACCTTCTGCAACTTGTAACTTCCAATGTAAAAGTGGTGGCGGGCATAAGCAGTCAGGTAACGATTTATACGCCTTTAAAGGTCAAGGAAAAGTACGGAGTTTTGCCACATAAAATACCGGACTATCTTGCATTAAGGGGGGATAGTATTGATAACATTCCAGGTGTTAAAGGTATCGGGGAGAAAACGGCTGTAAAACTACTTGAAAAATATGAAAGTATAGAGGATATTTATGAGCATCTTCATGAAATTGAGCCGTCTATTCGTGAAAAACTCATAAAGTATAAGAACGACTGCTTTTTTT
>JALVYB010000083.1 GCA_027038175.1 Caldifarciminota bacterium
ATTCTACTTCTAATATACTCCCTCGATATCCAAACATTTCTAATAATCTCCGAGCACTTGTGATAGCCTGTGCTCTACTTACATTAATATCTACATATAGCCCGTTAGAAAGCTTTTTAGGAGTTATGAAGTCCCTATGAGGATGTTTGGGTACGGTATTTATTAAATATCTCTTTCTCCCAATTTTAATAGGACAATCACTTCTTTTTAATTTCCCTTTCTTTATGAGCCACTCAGCTGTATTTATTAATACTTCATAAGAGTTCCTAATCTCAAAAACATCACTGCCAATTCTCATTATTCTTAGGCGACCACCTTTCCACGTGAGCACTTCATCATGTGGAGGAACATATAGCTGTTCTTCCGTTGGAGTGATTAATTCCTTTATTTTTTCCTTAAGAAAATCCTGAATTTCTATATCTTCAAAATCATAATCCGGATATCCCTCTTTGATTAATTTTTTAAAAACAGGAACCAACCCTTTGATAATTTCTTCTGGTTCATCAACTAGGGATTGCCAAATTTCATCTAATATTTGGAGCTTTTTTATTAATTTCTCGATATTCTCAATATTATCTTTGGAAATTGTGTTCAGTCTCCTTATACTTGCAATTAGTTCATCACTTTCAATATCTGTCTTCCAAACTATTCTTTCAGATATTGTTGTTCCTTCTTGAAAAGCTCTGAAAAGTATCCAAATAGCACCATTAGTCAGAACATCATACTTTATTCCTTCACCAAAACAATATTTTGCCAATTGGCGGATCACTTCTTTCTGTTCTATATCTATCGATAATTTTTTAACTTCAATGAATAAAACCTTAGCACCGTTCTTTATAAGAGAATAATCGGGGATGCCCTCTTCAGTGTGAATATTTGGTCGCACCTCTTCTGGATTTTCGGGATTCCATCCTAATTCCCTTAATATCGGGTTAACTATTTGTTCTCTAACTGCCATTTCATTTTGTTCGTAAAAAGATCGATACCTCTTCATTTTTTCGATAACCCTTCTTAAAGTTTCTTCGAACATATTTCTCCACCTCATTTTTTGCGAAATTTGTAATGACGCAGGATATACGAACTTTTATCAGAGCTAAAGTTATTCATGATGTCTTTACTATAAAATTATGATACAAAATTATTAAAAAACTTACCCACAGCGATACCCATGACTTACAGCCCATCAAAAATTTTTATGATGGGAAGTCAATCACAAGGTATGAAAAGGCAGAGGATAAGAAAGAAAGAAACGAAGAGAATTCTCAATGAGCTAAAAGAGAAGATAGGAGTAGAGCTGAAAGGTGAGCTTGAGAGAGTTGAGATAGATAATAGAGCTGTCCTCTTGCTGAACAACGAGCCTCTAATACTCGAATACGATAACAGGTTTTATTTAACGGTCTATGGCGTTATGAAGCTTAAACCAGAGAGAGGTAGGGTTGTTGTGGATGAGGGAGCGTTGAACTTCATAATAAACGGGGCTGACGTTATGAAACCCGGAATCGTTGAGGCTGATGAAAGCATCGCAGAAGGGGATTTTTGCTATGTTGTCGTTGAAAAGAAATTCACACCTCTCGCTGTTGGAATAGCTCTCGTAAATGGGAAAGAAATGAGAGGCGA
>JALVYB010000084.1 GCA_027038175.1 Caldifarciminota bacterium
TCACGGAGGAGCACATAGCAAAGATGGTTGAAAAGTTCCGCCTGTTCGAAAGAGGCGAGGATGAGGATGAGATAAACGAGGTGGGATTTGCGAAGGTGTCCACCATTAAGGAAATAGATAAAAACGGCTGGGTTCTCACTCCCGGGCGCTATGTCGGCATTAAAATTGAAGACGACGGCATACCCTTCGAGAGGAAGATGGAAGAGTACTCACGAGAATTGCGCGTGCTCCTGAAAGAGGAAGAAGATCTGAATAAGAAGATTAGGGAAGTGTTTGAAGAGTTGGGATGGGAGGTGTGAATATTGGTTAAAAGAAGCAAGAAAATACATTTAAAGCCCGATGTACTTAAAACCCTACGCGAAAATGCAGGGTATGATATTAAAATCTTAGCCAAAAAGTCTGGAATAAGCGAAGAAAAGATAGAGAAAGTGGAAAGGGGAGAAGATGATTTTACAATAAAACAGGTTAAGAAATTATCTGAAATATACATGGTTCCGCTTGCGGCGTTTTTCAGCGATGAGGTAACACATCTGCCATCTCTCCCGGATTATCGCGTTAATAGAGAAAAAAGAATTCCACATACAGTTAACATAGCAATTAGGAGGGCAAAATACCTCTCTGATATGGTGCATGAAATAAGCGGGAGAAAAACTACAATTCCAAACTTCCCGAAAAATATTACTCCTCAAGAATTGGCAGAGAGGTTAAGAAATTATTTGAAGCCAAAAGCACCTATAAAGGTCCCCCCAAGCCAAATACTTGATTACTACAAAAATCTCATAGAGAAAATGTTAAATATTCTCGTGATAGAGTATCCACTAAAAGCAGATGATGTCCGTGCATTTGTAATAAAGGGTCACCTTTCTGTGATAGTTTTAAACGAGAGTGACGAGGCAACAGTAAAGCTATTCTCTTTGTTCCATGAGCTCGGGCATATACTTCAGAATGAAACTGGTTTATGCTCAATAACAATGGAGGAGAACGAAGAAGAGGAGAAATACTGCAACAGATTCGCTGCAGAGTTTTTGATGCCAGAGAATGAGTTCAGAATGTGGGTACAAAAATATGGAAAAGATGATGATAGTCTCAAAAAATTGCAAAGAATTTTTGGAGTTAGTATTCACGCCATGAAGATAAGATTACTGAATCTTGGACTCATTTCTAGACAAGAGTATGAGGAGTTCAAAAGAAGAGTAAAAGGTGCTGAGAGGCGCTCAGGTGGGCGCAAGAACTGGGAGAAGACATTCAAAAACAGGGCAGGAAATCTCGCAATAGAGGAAGTGAAAAAAGCATATAAGCGAGGTGAGTTGAGTATACATGAAAGTATGGAAATTCTTGATATGAAAATGAAATACATTGAAAAAGTTCTATAGTGATTAAAATGGCACAGCTAATGTTTGAAAGACTATACGTGATTGATACCTCCGCATTGATAAACCTAAAACCATATCCAAAACATATACGAACATTCAAAGAAAAAATTTGGGATGTTATGGAGGGGATGGTAGATGATGGAAAACTTTTGGCGCCTTTGAGTGTTTATGAGGAAGTAAAAAATGGTGGGCCAGATGTGATAAGTGAATGGTGCAAACAACATAAGAAGATGTTTATAGATGAGCTCGAACTTATGGATTATATTGAGAAGGTCAAAGTACATTATGATGAAGGATATTGGAACATACAAACCAACAAAATTGGTCCATGGGCAGATCCTTGGCTTATTGCTTTAAGTCTTTCTAGGCCGTATTTAAATCCAGATACCGGAAAGACAGAGTATCCACCAGTGATAAATGACGAGAAAAATACAGGACCCACAAAGATACCTTATGTGGCTCAAAAATTGGGTATAAGAAGTCTGTCACTCTTTGAATTTTTCGAAGAAATTGGGTTGTGATAAAAATGGAAAGGAGAGAAATTGGGAAAATACAGATAGTAATTAACGGATGGAAAAACGCTGTAAATAATAAAAAACTATTGAAGGTATGGCATGAGGTCACATTCAGATTTAACGATGTTCTAACTAATAATCATAAAGAAGGTTGTTTAGGGGGTGTATGAGATTGGGTGTGGAATGTGCTGATTTGAAGCTTCCTGAAAAAATCACAAATAAACTTCGCGAGGTTATAACTACATACCAAAAGAAATTTGATCCTATGATAAATGTGGATGATGAAATAAGAAAAAATAAAGAGTATTACAAAGAAGAGTTTTGTAAATTTATCAAAAGAGACAATCCGTTTTCCGAAAAATATGTGTGCCTTTTTAATAGATTTACCAATTATGAAGAGTTTTTGAGGTTTATGAAGAGCATCACATTGTATAACAGAAGCGAGGAACTTAAGTGCCTCTCTGTAGAAGATAGGTTTTTATACCTTTGTATAGCCATTGAAGCTGCAATGAGATTTGAAACTGAGAGAAATGGTGGTGCCACACAAGATTTTATTAATTTCTTTTTAAAAAATCTGTCTTGTGATACTTTAAAAGGGATAAGTGGGAAATTTAAGATTCTGTCCCCTGCTGAAGACAAACTCAAAGAAATATTACCTGAATTATTTGATGATAATGAACACACACGATATATGAAAAATGCAGAGATGTTCTTCAGGTACCTATACTGGTGTAGGAGCAATATTGTTCACGAAGGAAAATTCTTTGAGGCCCCGTTCATTGATGAAAATTCAACCTCTACAGAGGTTAGGGATATATTTAAATACAAAAAAGGAAAGAAGGAATATGTATTGCACATAGAACACAAAATGACATACTCTGGATTTAAGAGGTTATACAAAGAAGCTTTGCTTAATAAATTTCTTAAAAGTGATGCCGCATGATTAAATTCCGCAGGGAAGCAAAGTGTAAGGACACAACAGCTGGGAAAATACCTACGTATAGAAAGGAGCAGGCGAGGAGAGTTAAGGAAGTTTTTAATAAGTTGGAATTTGGGGTGTAGAAAGGATGGTGATAGCAATTGAATTAGGATCTTACGCTAATATGTTTGATGTGTTGGCGCCTAATCAAGAAGTCCAGATAATGGTTATCGAAAGGAATAAATATCCTACCTTAAGAAATTTGAGAGAAGAAATAAGGAAAAGCGGAAAAGAAATTTATGTGTACTCTCCAGTAATGAGCGATAAGATATACGGATATGGCAAAGATATGAGTTGGTTATACGACAAGGGCTTCAGCTTAGAAACAATAAATCTTTATAACCAACCAAAACTCACAGGTAGAATGATTATAGAGGGCGTTATAAACAGAGCAAAGGAGTTGGGATATGCGCCACAAAAATTCAGACAGAATAAAGACATATATCAAATCTTAGATGAAAACAAAGGGCGGTTGCAACTATATAATTATGATAAATTTAAGGTGACTTCTAATAATCAGATTAAGGTTCTTATGGGATATGATCTAAGAGTAATCTTCCTTAAAGACCCCGTAGAAGATAAACTCAACTTTGGCCTTATTGTGGATATAGTATATTCTCTTAAAGACGTAAATGATACTCCTCTGAAATACCATGATATTATCTCAAGATTTGATAGAAGCACTTTAAGAGAAGTTCGGCAAATTCAGAGAGATTTAATACCTACAGGTATAAACAGTGAGGTATCAAGACAAAGATTGATCGAAGACATTATCCCTTTTGTAGAACAACTAAAGGAAATAGAGTTACCCTGTGGTCTAAAAGCAGAAGTTAGTTCCACACCATCTAGAATAATCATGGGTGATGATTATGAATCTGTATGGTGAAATTTTAAGTGAACCTATCTTACGATTTGATTTTTCATCTATCTCAGCTGAAGATACGTATTCTAAAAGAGGTCTTATTAGATATGGACCTTATGACTCAAACATATCTCGAAAAGATGAAGTTAAAAGCATAGTTCTTTTTCCCGATGGATTCCAAATGGAGGAGCAAATTTTAATTGATGGTTTGATTAATGGTGAAGGTAAATTTGGAGGTTTTAAGAGTTTCTTTAAAATTCCTCTGAAATTTGTTGAAGAGATATCTTTTCGACCTGATAATGTTAAGTATTTACTTAGTCGAATTTCTGGACAAAACCCAGACATCGTCCATGTGTTATTACCGAAGAGCAATACAAATATTTATCATGAAATCAAATTGAAATTGCTGGCAAATGGGATACCAAGTCAAATGATAACTATTGACAAGCTAAAAGATTTAAGAGGTAGACAGTACATACTAGAGAACATCGCTCTTGCGTCATATGCAAAAGTAGGGGGAACTCCTTGGACCGTATCTACTACCCACAATGAAAACAACTTGATTATTGGAGTGAGTCGTGCTAAAGACAAATCAAAAAAATACCTTGTTGGATTTGTCACTTTATTTACAAATGACGGAGATTTTCTTTTTATGCATTCAAAAGCACCAGTTATTGAATGGGAAAAGTATGTTGATGGATTGTCAGATTTGATTCATGAAGCCATATTAGAATATAGCAATATTAAAGGGGATCCCGATACGATAATAGTTCATTTTCATAAACGGCCGGGTAAAAGGGAACTTCAATCAATAGAAAACGCCTTGAAAAAAACGAATAGAGACGCACCTTATGCAATAGTCCATTTAAATGAATATTCCAATTTTAGGCTTTTTGATACTACTCATAGCTCGTATATTCCACCCAAAGGCCTCAAGGTAAATTTAAGTTATCATGAAGTACTGCTTCTGCTTGATGGAAGAATAGGGGATAAGAGGTATAAAGTTGGAGTCCCAAGAGTCTTAGATATTAGATTAGATCGAAGATCAACTTTAGATTCTGATAAATTTCCAGACCTAGTTAAACAAATATATGACTTCTCACACATAAATTGGCGAGGATTTAATGCCACAGCAATACCGGTTACACTTAACTATTCAAAATTGATAGCCAAAATGGTTGTTGAACTAGGTATCCGAAACTGGAATCAAATTATTGCAGAAGGGAAACTGAGGGATAAAGCATGGTTCCTATAAATTTCGACTTCAATCTTTACGAACTAAAAGAAAAAATAAGAAAAGAAATAGTAAACAGAATTATGAGTATAAATACAAGTAATTACCCACTTGATGCTGCGTGGCTCCTCTATGCATTATCCCTTCCAAAAAAAAGCAATAACCCCTTCTTCGCACAGGGTATGAGCGAACTTGAGAGGTGGGCATTATCGGAAGAATCCGGTAAGAAAAACAAAGATTTAGCCCCTTTATGTCTATGTGCTTTTCTTTCAACAAAATTAGAAATAAAGAATGAGATCATTAAAAAGGCAAAAAGAATAATTGAGAGATCCCTTCCTGGACACGACATGCGATTCAATATTCTGAACGATCCAGAGCAGGTATTTTGTGCTTCTCTTTTGTTGAAAAATGAACAAAGTTTGAAAAAACAAATTGTAACTGTTATAAAGAAAAATATTAATGGACGAGTGAGCCGAAAAGCTCTTTTTATAGCCAGTTTAATAGAGTTTGGAGAGGATGTTCAAGGCTTTCATAGTGTATTAAAAACTACAGAAAATCCAGAGGATATCATATCTCTCCTATGGCTATCTGAAAGATACAAAGATATAATCAATGGTGATATGATAGATTTATGGAAATCGTTTGATGATATATATTCTCTGGTGAATATACTAACTACTGAGGATAATTCTACTCTTCCCAGTAGGAACTTAGCATTGTTGTATGAAGCCATTATTAATGAATTAAATGAACCAGATCCCAACATGCTTTTTGACCTTTATCCTATTCACCCTGAGATAAAAATGATTGCGCGGGATTATTTTATAAATGAAAAATATGCAAATGCTGTATTTGAGGCGATCAAAAAATTGAAAGAAATGATTGAAAACAAGGTCGGATTAAAAGACGAAAAAGAGGTTGAATTAGTTAGGAAAACTATGAATCCAAGAAAGGTTGTAAATCACAAATTAGACTGGAAACGCCCTGAAGAAATAATAATCCGTTTTAATGATTACCTAGATGAATTAACAGGAAAGAACGAGCAAGAAGGATTAGCATTAATTGCCGAGGGAATATTCAAAGCATTTAGACATCCCAAAGGTCATAAACCAGAAGATCATCCGTTACTTAATATAACACCTTATGAAGCTTTGGCGCAGTTAATAATTATTGACTATATCTGGAGAAGGATTGAAGCCGCCAAAATTAATATCAAAGGTGATAGTGATGATTAAGTTCCGCTGGGAAACAGAGTTCCAGAAAACGGAAATCGGCGAGATACCGAGAGATTGGGAAGTCAGTACTTTAAACAGTGTTGCTTATATTAATAAAAGAATGAAAATGGATAAGAATGAAACATCAGAGATATGTGGATTTATAAGTATGGAAGATATCCCTACAGACGGAAAGTATCCTTCTTATAAACTAATGAGTAGAGATGGAATAAAAAGCGGAATTGAGGTATCTCAAGGTCAGATATTACTTGCTAAAATCACACCCTCCTTTGAACACGGTAAAATGTGTGTAGTTCCAGATATTGATGTTAATTGGTTTGCAACTACTGAGGTATTCTCAATTTTTCCTAAGTATAAAAATATAGACAAGTGGTACCTTTTTTATTTGCTAAAACAGGAGAATTTACGGGACATTCTGGAAGGTTCAATGACTGGGACTAGTGGACGGCAAAGGGTACAGTTATCTGCGCTAAAGTCTTTGATTATTCCTCATCCGCCCCCCGCCGAGCAGGCCCGCATCGCCGCCGTGCTCTCGTGGTTCGACGACTTGATAGAGAACAAGAAGCGCCAGAACGAAATTCTGGAGAACACGGCGATGGCGCTCTTCAAGTCGTGGTTCGTGGACTTCGAGCCGTTCCGCGGGGAGAAATTCGTCTATAACGAGGAGCTGGACAGGGAGATTCCCGAGGGGTGGGAGGTGAAGCCGATAGGCGGGGTTGCGGAGTTTGTGAAAGGTTTATCTTACCGCTCTGATGAGTTGGCAGACAGCGAAACAGAAGGTAAAATATTCATTACCTTGAAAATATTTAAAAGAGGCGGCGGGTTCAGACCAGAATTTAAGTATTACAAAGGGAGCAGATATTCACAAGAACAAATAACTGCTGATGGTGATTTAGTGATAGCACTCACAGATATGACACCAGATGCAAAGGTGGTAGGCGCTCCGGCATTGGTTATTCTCCCACCATCAAGAAATACAGGTGTTTTATCATTAGATGCAGCAAAATTAAACATGGTTGAGCATATCAAGGAATTTCTTTATCTATATTTGAAGGATACACAGGAGGAAAACGCTACTTTTGCAAACGGAGCAAACGTACTTCATTTAAGCTTAGATCGATTTAAGACAGGTAAGTATGTATTAGTTCCCCCCGAGCCCGTACTCCGCAAGTTCCACGAGATGGTGGAGCCGCTGTTCCGGAAGATAATAAACAACCAGAAGGAAATCATGGTTCTGAAGAAGGCGCGGGATGCGCTTCTTCCTCTTTTGGTGTTTGGAA
>JALVYB010000085.1 GCA_027038175.1 Caldifarciminota bacterium
GCTATTGCTGTGTTGACGTGGATTCCCGGAGTGACGCCCGTAAAAATTCCGAGCAGCACTCCGAGGGTTGCTGTCAAAATATCCATGTTTACGTTGATTTTCTGTTACTTAAAGTCTTTTGCTTAAATGGTTTAAAGTGATAATCTGGCGTTGTGTTTACTGTTGCGGTTTTATGGCATTCTATAATTATTGGAGGATGTATGGGATGCGGGACTGAGGACAAATTTATTATCAAATGGGGGTTTTGGGAATTAACGTGCGAAGAGTGCGGCTACATTGTTTTTCCTACCCGAAGAGGATGAATACATAAATGAACAAGCTAATAAGGTGAAAAAAGAAAAATGTACGAGCTTCAGTTAACAAGCAAAAAATCTGTGCATTACCAAAGCCAAAAATCCCTCAATCAGTTCTTTCGATTTTAAATAGGGAGCTGAGATAGGGTGATACCGGTGTGGAAATTCATCCCGTCTGGATAGAGGAATAATATTTTCCACATAGCCAAGCATAGAGTGAATGTTAAAGAAGTGTTACTGTGGTAGTTGCAATCTGTAATATGGATGAGGAGCTAAGAGTAGACATAAAGAGATAGACTGATTTCCTATTAGATTCCCTAATTTTAAATTGGTAACATGTAGATTCCACGTGATTGCCTCATCCGCTGGCTTTGAAAAGGAAATCTTCAGCTCATCTGCAAAGCCTGCAACAAACCCGCCGGTGAAGAGGAGCATACAGGTTCCAATCGGTAACTGCCACCGCTGACTTACAGGGGTGATAGCATGTCCAAGTTGAGAACTCTGGGAAGAGTATTTGGTACTTTTCTTGTGGTAGGCGTAGGCGTGGTAGTCGTGGCTATATTCTTCACAATTATGGAGAGTTCAATCGAGGGGAGGTTGACCTAGAATGATGCCGGAACTTTTGTGGGTATGCTGGTGGCCACGAAGCCACCGGAGTTGGTGCTTGAAAAAGCAATCTGACCATACTTTTTACCACTTTTTAGCTCCTTGAACTCCTTAATTTAAAGAATGATCCAAGTAGCCCAGTTCAATGGTATTAGATTTTATGTAAATTTATAATACTGGCAATGTGAGTGGTAGCTGTAGATTGATGTTTTTGTTTCCTCGCTATAGGTGTTTTGGGGAAGGTTGTAAGTTTAACTTAAGTTTTAAATTACCATATAACTTTAATTTGGCATAAACTTTAACTTAGAAAAGTTTATATAATTCAATGACAAACTCTAATTAGAGATGTAGTGTAATTAGAAACTTAATTTAAAGTGTAAGGGACGTAGTGGGGACGAAAATTTTTTTAAGGTGGTGGGAGATGAAAGGTGGGCAGAAAGAAAAGTGGGGAAGCACGATCATGAGAGAGTTAATAAAGGCTGCAATGGAAGAGAGTAAGCCTGGATTACTGTTGCAGCAAATTCAAGAAAGAACAGGTTTGAATAGGGATCGAACAAAGGATGTGCTAAAAGATTTAGTTGTGGAAGATAAAATCATCGAAATTAGCCTTGGCCGATTTAAATTGTACTGTCTTAAAGATGCTCTTGAGGTTATGGTGGATTATGTGAAGAAAAATTACGGGGGAGTAGAATATGGTTGAACAGTTACTGGAGGTTTTTGATTGTAGAGTGGAAAAAAATGAGATGACCCGCGACTTGGAGGATATTCTAAGCGGAAATATATTATGGGACCTTTTATATCACGATAATGAGGTTGCTCTGGCATTTTTGTTTATGAGTCATGAAAAAAAAGACAAGTTCTCATTTGATGATCTCACTAAGTATTTGAAGCAAATTTTGCAAAAAGATGATGAGAGCATCAAACGGAGCGTTGAAAAAGCACTTGATGTGCTTTTAGATGTGGGATTAGCTTCACCTAAATGGGGTAAGGATGAAAGGAATGGTAAAATTATACGACTATTTAGCCGTAGAAACGAGGTATCGGAAAAACTTCAACCTTATTGTGAGCATCTAACTGATGAGATCTCAATTACTGATGACGTTGATGACGTTAGCTTACTGGATGAGGGAACAAATTTGATGAAGCTTTTTGATTTAATACTGGCTCTGTGGTACGGGCCTGAAAAAGATTTTAGATTCTTCAGGAGAGTATTAGACATAAACGGCTATCTTGCTCATACGGCAGACATAATTGATCCAGAACATTTTAGAATAAAAGGTATATTTAGCGAACCGAAATCGTATACAGAAATCTGTGAGGCTCTTAAGAATATAGCCAACGGTAAAATTTATGATGCGAATGTTAAGTACTATCATATCAAAAAGAAGCTGTCGTTGTATAATTTAGATAAATTACTAAAAAATGAACAGGAAAACATTTTAAATTCAGACGAGAAAATTACTCAGTGTAAAATAAGAGTGTTATTCAATGTCTGTAATGCTGATGTTGAAAATAAGAAGATTTACATAAAGGATTTCATATTCGTGCCAATAGTAAACTTTGAAATTGAAGAAAATAGAGACGCAAATAATTGTAAAATGTCGGATTATAAATTCTGCAATTACTGTAAGAAGAGGTCTTGGAAATTATGTGTAGATTGTCTTACGTTTTATTTTACCACTAAGCTCGCTAAGGAGTTTATTAATAAACTTAAGAGTGCTTTTGATGATGATTTGGAGTTCTTCTTTGATGACAACCAAAGGTTGCACTGGAGCTGGTATGAGTACAAATATAGTCCTTATACTGGACTAATAAACCATTTGGAAAGCTATCTAAGTGAAACTCTAAGTGGTTTAGTTAAATCTAACGCACAGACCCGTAACGAGGATGGAGGGATAGAGAAGTATAGGCTGTATCCAAAGTTCATACCAGAAGTAGTTAAAAAGAAGATTCGCAAATTCGAGAATGATTTTCTTGATTACCTTAAGGAGGTACTAAGATACATGCATAAAAATAATTGTGAAATATTGATAACATTTGCCAGAAAAGGTGATGCTTTGATAAATCATATAATAGAAGATCTGGAGAATGAACTTGACCAAAGTGACCCAAGAGATTATGAGACCCTAAGTAAACTAAAGAAGGTAAATGAGTTGTTAAGCAAAGTTAAGAGATATAGTAGTAACGAGTTCATATATCGTTTAAAAAATAATGAAATAAAAGATACATCTAAAGAAATTGTGCTACTTGACGATGCGATTAATAGGGGTAAAGCTATAAAGGAATTTTTAGAGGATATAGGAGAAGATATAAGAAAAAACATAAAGATAACAGCCTTTGTGGTAAACGGAAACAATATTGATGAAATAAAAGAAAATCTTTCTGAGAACATTCCCGAAGATCCAGCCTTATTTAAAAACAATATAATTACTGATTAGATCTTCAACAGCTCTCTCACCATTTGTGTACCCGTTTTCCTCCACCGAATACTTCTTTATCTATTATAAACCAACCCAGCTCTCGTTTTCCTTTATCCAGCTCTTTCTTTACCCACTTAACATGAAATTCCCAAGTTATATATTTCTTTGTTTTTTCAACGACTTTCTCCATTGTCAATTTAAAGAGATCTTCATTTTCATCGAGCCTATCAAGTTCTTGGAATCTTTTCTCAGGATCCCATCTCTCAAAAATTAGCTTAGCAAGTTCACCTTCACTGTGCGATGAGCCGTAGTCGTAAGTGATTTCTGTTTTAATATGTAGTCTTGTATAACCAATAACCTCTTCATGTCCAACACTTATTTTTACTTCTTTGCAAGGAAATATTGGCGTTTCTAGATCTCCAATTTTTGTTATTCTATCCCACTCCTGCGTATTGTCGACAAAGTATAATAACTGTGACAAAGGAGTAATAAAGTAGAGCTCTGGGCTATCATGGACTGCCACAGAGATTGAGGAATAGGATACAAGAAGCGCTTTTCTCACTTCTTTGCTCATATTTACTGAATTTTTAACAAAATCTCTATTAGATAGAATTTGACCGATTTTTTTTCCTGAAGATATTAACTTCATCCATCCTTCAAGAAAATTACGATGCTCCAAAGGAGTTATCAAAATTGCACCAAATACTCCATGCTTCATTTTATTGTAGGAATCATTTAATTTATTATATATTTCTACAGCACCTATATTACCAGATAGCATTTTAGCAAACAAAAAGAAAATATCTTTCCTCTTTTTTAAGTCATCGATTGATTCTAGCAAATTTATTACGTTAAAGTTGTCTCCGTATAGTCCATGATTATGAATGTTAGCAATCCCGCTATATAGGTCTTTGCAATATCCTACAAGTTCCCCAAGGTATTCGTATATTCTCCCACAATCGTGAAAGAGGGCAGAAATCCCCCATAGTGAAAGTAGTAACTTAAAATCAACTTTAACCTTATCTTCAAGAAAACGCTTTAACCCAAATAATATCAAACTTGTATTAATGTGATTTAACCAGTGTTCTTTATTTTGATACATAATCCAACATCCAAACAAGAATACACGCAGTTGATGGACAAAATTATCTCTCTTATATTTTTTAAATTTAAATTCCAATTTTTGGTCCTTCTTTAAAGTTTCTAAGACTTTATCGGACTGGTATATACGTGTACTCAAGCTATCTAGTTCTTTGAGAGGCTTACCAACGATGGGTAACAGCTTGTTGTAAATTTCTTTGGTTTTATCTATTTTTTCATCGAAATTGCTAGCCTTAGTAAATTCATCAAGTAAATTCTCTAAATTCTGTAGATCGTTTGGATACTCTTCTCGTAGAATTCTTTTAAAATTATCGACTAACATTCCGTCGTCTATTTTAACTGAATTCATGCTATACTCCCTCTTTTGCGCCATATCTTCTGAAATAATCATCAAAACTTGACTTCATTTTCTCATCTACATACACTTTCCCATCAATCTCTTTATGGGTGAGGTAGTCAAAAATCTCGGTTATCTTAACTATACTGTATATTTTTAGTTTATATTTTTTTAACAACAGCTGATCTTCTTCACTTAGCTCCTGCCTATCAACCGCAACCAGTATTCCTTTTGGTTTAGCTTGTCTAATTCTTGTTATTTTCATCCAATTTTCAATTTTTGTTGCTCCGGTAGTTATCACATCATCTACAATAAGAACTACATCTCCATCCCTTATGTCACCGACTATTGTTTTTTCCAAAACATCCCCATATTCTTTTGGCTCTTTTCTGTCATATCCCCATCTAACATTAACACCAAAACTCTCCCATAATTTGACAGCAATTGTAGAAGCGAGCGGGATACCTTTATACGCTGGGCCGTGGACAAAGTCGAAGTCCACTCCAATTTTATCTACTATAGCGTTCACGTATGCATTTGCTGTTTTTGCTGCGCGCTTACCGTCCTTCATGGCAAGAGCGATGTTTACAAAATAAGGCGAAATTCTACCACTCTTCAATTTAAATTGCCCGAATTTTATTGCACCTGATCTTACCAAATGCAAAATGAAATCTTTCTGGTACTCCTTCAACGCCATTTTAAACCTCCAATATTCGTTTGTATAATTCTTCTGCTGCCTTTCTTGGATTTTCTGCATTATATATCGCTCTGCCGACAACCTCGTAGTCAGCCCCATTAGCAATAGCATCTCCCACTTTAGCACCTTGGGCAATTATACCAGGCGAAATGATATAGCACCCCTCAAGAATTTGTGACGTCTCTTTCACAATCTCTGGCTTTGTTGCAGGAAGAACAACACCATCAACACCCACTTCTACCGCAGCTTCTGCCAGTTTTCTCGCCATGGGCTGTATAAATTCCGCGGACCCACTATGAGTCATGTCAACAACTGCAATTACATCTCCCATTTTTAGATTTACTATCTCTCTTAACACATCTTTTCCAATGAATGCGTGTACGATAACAGCATCAGCACCAGATTTATAAGCGTTCTCAGAGATTTTTCTACTTATAAAAGGAATATCTGCAATCTTTCCATCGTAGATTACAGGTAAGTTTGAAACTTCTTTTATTATGGATATAACTTTCCTTCCAATTTGCATTTCCAATGGCCTTCCTATCTTAATCAGAAAGTTACCTTTTGCACCCCTGAGCTCACTTGCCAACCTGACTGCAAAGGATACGTCCTCTACATCAAGAGCGAGTATGATTCCTCTATTTTTTTTGATTATTGACATACAGAGCTGTTAGATTAAACTACAACACTTAAAATTTACGAAATACGAACTGTCATGCTTACGAAGTTCTAAACTCAGCAAATATTCCAGTAACCTCGTATAAATATCATCGTTTGCAACAAAGTTCCAGAATTCCTCCCCAGCTAAAATCTCACCTCTATCTAAATCGTACAATCCTTATCATCCTGAGCCCTATAAACGATGTATATTGAAGGGATTGTATAGAATGGCAAGTCTTGTAAACACCTTGGCATCCTTATCTTGACTTAACCTTAAAGCAGTCCATCTCAAAAGCTTTAGTTTTAATGCAGCAAATTCTTTCTTACTTGGTTTTACAGTTGTAATATCGAAATAGTTTTCTTCGTCATCTATTTTTATAAATAAGTCAACAGTTGAATCTAGATCAACTTTTGGCTCTCCTTTCTTTATCTTTTTCCTGATCTGCCCAATCTCCCCAATTTTATTTGCTGTTAATTTTCCTGCTCTTAACTTATGATAGATTTTACGTATTGGCTCCTCTGTCTCAGTATCTATCTCACCAAGCAGTTTATACTGCCTCTTAGCATACCTGCTGGCACATTCAGCTAGAACGACAGCCACCTGCTCCCAGATGGAACCGAATGTCGTATTAATTGAGTGGACAAAAGAAAATATAACATACTTATCTCTACTAAGGAGTCTATGAATGATGAAAGGGGTGCATAGTTTGTTTCAGGTTTATAATTACGTAGTTTTTCTCTTACTGTAGTGATAAGGAGTTCAGTGATTTTATTTGCAGTTTTTGTTTGACAAACTCATTTCAACCACTTATGATGGGAGTGTATTGAAGTGTAATCTGATGGACCGGTGGGGATTTGAACCCCAGGCCTCCGCCATGCCAAGGCGGCGCTCTACCACTGAGCTACCGGCCCTCAGAGAAAATGAGTCCAACATGTTTATGAAGTTTATGGTTCCCGAACACGGCATGGTCAGCAAAAACGTGAAACTCCTCGGTATAACCAGTTTGATCAACGACATGAGCAGCGAAATCATATTCCCTCTCCTGCCCTTTTTCCTAATCTCGCTAAACGCTCCTCCAGCCGTTATCGGGCTGGCCGGAGGCATATGTGAGGGTTTTTCCGGAGTGGTAAAGGTAATTTCCGGCTATCTCTCCGACCTGATAGGAAAAAGAAAGCCCGTGGTCTTCCTCGGTTACGCCCTCTCCCAGCTGTCCAAACTTGGAATTGCTCTGTCGGCAAACTTTGAAACTGCACTCGCGTTCATGCTACTCGAGCGAAGCGGAAAGGGTTTGAGAACTGCACCGAGAGATGCTCTGATTGCGGAGAGTTCCGAGATGAGGGGTAAAGCCTTT
>JALVYB010000086.1 GCA_027038175.1 Caldifarciminota bacterium
ATTTAACTGTATATACAAATCTAAATTGTTTTTAAATTCCCCTAATGTCTCTTTCTCCACACTCTTCTTTACTTTCGAAATCCCTACCTCAATACCACCCGTTACCTGCACCAGTCCGTTAGAATCAATGACCTCTTTCACTGCGTCAATTATATCACTCTCGGTATAATCGATTTTTAAAAATGCCGTTAAATCGAGATACACATACTCCCTTTTACCCTTGCTTCTGTATTTGCTCCTTGCTAATCCATAAACCGTAACTTCCCAAGCCAACTTCCTCTTTTCGTAGTAATAGATATTTCTTAACTTCTTGAATATTTTATCAGATATTCCTCCTTTCCCTTTTAAATATCTATTTACTGTTTTCTCCGATACTCCCAACCTCTTCGATATCTGTTTAACCGAAATCCCATAATCCTCTAACTTACCGATGTATTTACTTGCTTTTTTGATTCTCCTTTCCCTTCCTGATTTTTTACCTCCCTTTCTCCCTGCCTTCGCTTTTTTTATGTTTTTCTTCTTCCCCTTTACCGCCCTTGCGATGTTATACGCTGTCTGTGTTCGTATTTTCATTCCTTTGCTCCTCAGTTCCGATAATGCTTTTCTGACCGAATATCCCTTATTAAGAAGTTCGATCAACTCCTTTCTTGCTGACATTCGGGCACCACCTCCTCAACTGCATTCTTGAGCATCCGCCTACGCAGCTCTATGTCCCAAGCCTTTGAAAGCACCAACGCTGTGGGCTTCTTCTCGTCTATGTATTTTATTAACCGTTCTGCCTCTGTTCTAAGCTTCTCTATCTGCTCACTGCAAAAATCATCTTCGTAGCAGTTAGGCATCCGCCTCGACCTCCTCAACTTTCAAAAACACCTCGATGTTATCCTCCTCGCAGCGATGCACAAAACGATATAACGATTCCGAATCGAGATACTTGACCGTCCCTTTAAAAAGATGATATCTCACTCTCTTGTTATCTCTGACTTCCCTGACTGAGTAATCGTTTTCGATGTTCACGATGCAGTTATTCTCATAAGCATTCTTGACGATAAAAGAAAGTATGATATTTTTCAGGTTATTGCTTTTCAAAGTCACACTTGTTAAAAAGATTACATCAGTTTCTTTCATTCTAACATCTCCTTCTTAATAACAACTGTAAAGCCGTAATCTGTCACTACTTCAACGACACCATATGTATTTAAAAGTCTCTCTTTGTTTTTGCTCAGATTTACGACGACCGAGGGGTTTATAAAATATGTGATTTTCCCTTTGTCAACTGAAGATTCAATATATAATATTCTCCGCTCTGTATCAATATACCACTCTTCTATAGTGAATCCTTTCTTTTTCAACCGCATTTCAATTTTATTTAAAACTCTATCAAGATACTCTTTAACCCACTTCGAATCCCTCATTTTTTTGCGATGCAAGTTATCAATATAATCACTGACAATCAGCATCAGAACCAAACCACCGAACGCCGCTCCTATCATTGCCAAAATTAGCAGCATTATAAACAAAATGTCGCTTATCACCATTCTTTACACCCCTTTGAATCGAAAAGGCAAGCAATTTTCTTCAACCCACTTCGTAGATATCC
>JALVYB010000087.1 GCA_027038175.1 Caldifarciminota bacterium
TCTTTGCCCTTCTTTTTCTTGCTGAGGGTTGCGGATTCGGAAAGCTCTATGCCCATGCCCTTTAGAATCTCTTTTAACTCTCTCGGCACGGGGATTTCCTTCTCGTTGGGTATCTCAAAATTCACCTTCTCGTAGGGCACCGAGCCCACAGGAACCATGTCATCGCGCAGGTCATCAAGCGTGGAGTAATGCACCCCGTTCCTCTCGTCCCAGAAGTTGATGGGCGTGGAGCAATGCAGGCATTGAGCAGTGCTTTTCCTAGGAGAAATATTCGAATCTGGTACCTGTGTCCCAAATATAACCTTCCCATCCTTCTCCACTGTTATTTTGTTGTCCTTGATTTTCAGGTACTCTTTCAAGTTCTCCACCTTGTCAATCTTTATCTTTCCCTTCTTTGCCATCTCGTTTATGTCCACGACCTCGATTTTTACCTCATCGCCCTTCTTCTTGGGCACCATGAACGCCACTCTCTTGTACTTGTTCCCGTCCTTGACCCTCGCGAGCCAGTAGTTGCCGATGAGCGGAGTCCAGTGCCCGCAGTGGGGGCATTTCACTTCCCAAGTCCCAATATAAACAGCTACGTCATCATCATACAATTCTTTCAATTCTGGATCGTTTTTAAGTTGCTCGGTTATCCATTCACCCCACTTTTCAACGTCCTTAACAAGGTTGCTCCCAAATTTTGAGGGATATTCCAGCACAGCTTTCAAGAATACAACGGCTGTGGGCAAAAGCTCTGAAGCTGTTACATCCAGTCCAAGTCTTGCACCCTCCAGAGGTATAGAACCAAACCCTGCAAATGGATCTAGCATATTTTTATCTTCAAAGTATTTCCCCCAGTGTGAAGGAATGATTGGATTATAGTTATGGGGCTTTTTCTTCACATTTTTGAGTTTCATATTTTCCAAAAACTCTTGAGTATTTATACCCTCAGGAAGCAGAGAAGCAGCAATAACGCTTCTTGCGCTTATTAAGGGCTTGCGAGTCCACCAGAATACCATTTCCCAGAATGGTGGCCTGCCTCCCCCCTTCTTTTCGCTTGCAGAAGCCTCATTTATCTCAGGCAGAATTTTGTAAATGTCCTCACTTTCTATCATCCTTTTGCTCAATATAACACCTCCAATGGTGATAAAGTGACCTTATGTTAAAAAAGTTTTTCCTGAAATATTTGGTTTAATGATATTGAATATTAAGCAGTTGCCTAAAAAGATCTATGGAAATTCTAACAGAAATGGATCTTTATGGTAATATACCTGAATTTTACAGATCTGTTGTAGTTAACGATACCTTACTTCGAAATGGACACTTATATTATATTGATATTATCTGAATGAATGTTATTTTTCCTTATGCTTTGTATCGCCTCCTTTATTATCTCGTCATATTTTTCCTTGAAATTTGGGAATTTTTTATTATCAACATCTTCAGGAGCGTCCCATCTATTTCTTTCGATATCATAGAGAAATACATAACTCCCTTTTTCATATGTTATTGAAGGGTCTTTTTTTAGCTCTGATTCTTTACACTTAGGACATAATGGAGGTATGGTAACTATATAAAAATAAATAGG
>JALVYB010000088.1 GCA_027038175.1 Caldifarciminota bacterium
GATATTATCTTCTGTATGCCTATCAGAAGTGAATACCGCCATATCAACAGGATATGACTTATTTGTATCAGATGGTCTTACCTTGACTCTCCATTGTGGCCTTGTTTGAATGTGTGATTTTGGATAACCATAATCTTCAACCAATTGCTTAGCGAAAACTTGTACTGCCTCAACTTCTTCAGGAGTTGCTTTTACTTCTTGTCCTGAAATAAAGTCGATTATGTATCCTTCTTTTGATCTATCTTCTGTCATCTCTATTACCTCCATATTTTTAATAATTTGTATGCGAACGGTTCGTATATACCCCTCTGGATGAGCATTGTCTTTTTACCTCTTTTAGCGTTCAGCAGCATATTAATCTTCCGTGAATTACTCCTCAAGCCACGAGAAAAGTTTTCCTTCCTTTATATCCCTCTCAAGGTTTTTCTTGAGTCTTTCCGCCCACTCCTCATCTGACAGTTCAAAATCTTCCTTATAGTTGCCATGCGCTTTCTCTAACAATATATCATTTTGAATCTCATTAAGCTTCTCTCTATCTCTCTCACTCCAGTATTCTACTGGAAAATCAAGAATTTTCCCCATTTTCTCCCTCACTCACACAAGCACTCCATTATTTCCCTATACTCGCCCCACAACCCTTTTCCTTCCTCTTTCGCCCTCTCCATCAATCTCTCCAGACTCTCAAACTCTCCCCAGCTCAGTTCCCTACTCTTATGCCCGTGCCACTTGTAAACACACGCATACCCGTCCGCCACCTCTTTATCGTTGTAGTTCGTCCCGTCAGGCAAGATGATAAATGCCAGCGTCCTGCCGTAGTATCCCTTGCCTTTGGTTATAACCATCACATGCTCGCCCTTGTAAAGCATCGTCTTTGCGTGCTTTGTTGCAAGCAGGCCGAGCTTTCTCATCTGCTTGAAAGTGGTATGGCACATTTCAATGTCTTTGTCCATTTTCCTTGACGGGTATTCCTCAGGCGTGTCTATGCCCAAGAGCCTTAACTTAACCCTCTTGCCGTGCACGCTCACCCATACGGTGTCGCCGTCTGAAACTTTGAGGATCACGGCTTGATAGGTGGCGGAGTAGGAAGAAGTAGAAATAAAAACAAACAAAAAAGCCACTACTAATAGTTGCTTAGACACAATTACCTCCTACAGCTTCTATAAACCAAATAATCTGGCCCAGAAACCCTTTTTTTTCTCATTCTCTTTTTCTTGTTCTGCTTTCTGTAGCTGCTTTTCTTTTTCCTCTAATATACCTTTTAGACGCCCTATTTCATAAAGCGCCTTCTGCAATTGTATCTTCTCGTTCTCATACTTTTCAAAAGGCACGAGGGCTTTACCTTTTCTCAATTCATAAACCTCATTTACAATTGCCCTGAATAAATCGTTTTCAGATTTCATATTATACATTTTCATCAACTCTTTTATTTTAGCGTCGGTTTCCTCATCAACTCTGTATCCTTTCCTTATTAACTCGCCCATTTCTCACCTCTGGCGTCATGTAGCGCCAATTTGGCGTCATGTGGCGCC
>JALVYB010000089.1 GCA_027038175.1 Caldifarciminota bacterium
CAGAACTGCAGGAATATAAAGAAAAATCATTGAAAAACGGAGCCTTACTCTCTCTACTTTCCGGTTCAGGGTCTTGTATGTTTTCAGTTTTTAAAAGGTCACATGACCTTCGTGTTAGATACATAGAGGACTTATGACCGAACCATTAATCCGTGACCCGCTCACAGGTGTTTTGACCCGAAAAGTTTTTGAAGAGATGGTAAAAGCGGAGATAGAGAAGTTTAGAAGATATGGTGCTAAATTTTCCTTATTACTTCTTGACCTTGACCACTTTAAAGAGGTAAATGACACTCTCGGCCATAAAATGGGGGATAGGGTACTCGTTGAGGTGGTTGAAAGGCTTAAATCGCTTTTGAGAGAATCTGATGTGATAGGCAGGTGGGGAGGTGATGAGTTCGTTGTTCTTTTGCCATACACGGATGAAAAGAGTGCTATGAGAGTGGCAAGTAGAATAACAGAAAAACTTAAGTTTAAAGTCCAGGATATTAGCATTGGTGTCTCATGTGCTTTTGCAACGCCAAAATATGGTGAGAACGTATCTTACGAGAAAATGTTTTCTCTGCTTGATGAACTTCTTTACAGGGCAAAGAGACAGGGGCGTGGACGTGTAGGGAATATGCTTGACATTAAGGACAAAATAGTAATACCTTCTTATACATTTGTCTCAAGAGACAGGGAGTATTCACTTGTAAAAAAAGCCGTTTTAAAAGAAAATAAAAGGTTTGTTGTTGTATCAGGTGAGACAGGTATTGGTAAATCTCGCCTTGTATCTGAATTTTTGAAAAAAGAAAAATTGTCTTTTGTGGAAACACGTTCCTTCGGTCCTGTGCGTGGAATTCCACTATTTGCAATTAAAAATCTCTTTGTATCGCTTTACAGGCAGAATAGGGAGCTTTTCGGGGAGATTCATGGAGCACTTACTGAAGAAGAAAAGGAAATTGTAGGAATATTTATCCCTTCACTCTCCAAGAATAATTTTAGAGAAGAAGGATATCAGACCTTTTTCCTCTCAAAACTGGCGGACATACTTGAAAAGTTTTTGAAAGGATTTAATATTGTTGTTTTGTGGGTGGATGACCTACAATGGTTAAGCAGGGAGAGTCTCGATGTCCTAAGGAATTTCCTGAAGAAAAAGAGCAATATAAGAATAATAGGAACTTTAAGGACAGAGGAGAGAGACTTTTTTGATTCATACATAGAAGAAAACAGGATTTCTCTTTATGAAATACATCTTGGACGGCTCGACAAAAAAAGCACTGCACAACTCATTTTTGGAATACTTGGAGAAGATGTCACAGAAGAGACGAATAGTTTTGTATGGAAATATTCGGGGGGAATTCCTTTCTATATTGAGGAAATTATCAATTTCCTTGCCCAAAAAGGGTATTTAAAAGAACAGGACGGCCGTATAGATATGGAGAAAATCCCAGACTCTATTCCTTCCACTCTTGAGGATATTATTTCATATAAAACTCGTGGATTTACTGAAGATGAGAAACATGTTTTGTGGTTTGTAGCGGTGTATCATAATCCTATAGAGATTGATAAATTGCATTCTGTACTGTCTGTGGCCAATAGCGTTGTAGAAAGTGCCATAGAGAAAGCATTACGAGTTGGAATACTCGAGAAGAAACATGATAGAGTATTTTTTGCTGGAGAAGTTATGAGACGTATTGTTATTAAAGAAATTCCACGCGGCAGGTATATAAGATACAATAGAATTGCCGGAGAACTCAAAGAAAAGGATTACAAAAAAGCGGGAATAGAACCTTTTGAAATATACGACCACTTTAAAGAGGCACACGATCTAAAGAAACAGGCTCATTGGGCATATATTTCCGGGGAAGAAGCGCTTTTAAGGTTCTCGCCTGATAGAGCATTCTACTATTTTAAAGAAGCGTTTGATAGTTTTGACCAGATGGAAGATAAGAAAAAGGCACTCATTGGGCTTGTGAGAAGCGGTAGGATATCGGGTAAAATAAAAGATACCATTGAGATTTTGGAGGATTTTGGGGAAGAGTATCTTGATAGGCATCTTTATTATTTCTACCTTGGTAGCATGTATGTATTTGCAGGAAAAGGAGATGTGGCTTTAAATCTTTTAACCGAAGCAATGAAGCAAAGTAAAGACCCGGAATTTGTTGCGGAGTGCATGTTCGAAAGGGCATGGGTGTTCAGGAAAAGCGGTCGGTTAAACGATTGTATTGAGGAACTTGAAAGGGCTCTAAAATTGGATATATCAGAGAGATTAAAATCTGTAATATTATCCCTCTATGGTGGTGTGTTGCTTGAAAAGGGTGATATTGCACGGTCTGCGAAAATTTTGAAAGAGGTAATTGAAAATGCAGAGAGAACCCATACAGAATATCGAGTATCAAGTGCTTATATAAATTATGCATTACTACAGGCTTCTATTGGTAGATATGAAGAAGCAGAGAAGTATTATAAGAAAGCCATTGATATAAGTGAAAAAAACGGAGAGAAAAGCAAACTTCTTGGAGCCCTGAACAATCTTGGAACACTCTATCTTTCCATAGGTAAGTTAAGAGAGGCTGAAAAGTGCTACATGAGGGCTCTTGACCTTGCAAATGAGACGGGTAATCACAGCCTTGAAGTTATAATATTAAATAATCTGGGGAGTTCTGCACGGGAGAGAGAGATTTACGATGAGGCTGTAAAATTTTATAAAATTACTTATCAGAAAGCTCGGGAATACGGATATCCAGAATGGGTAAGTCACGCCATATCCAACATACTCATAACCTATGCAAATTACTACCCTGACATGGATGTAAGTAAGGAAATGGTAAAAGAACTGGAGGATTTGCTCCAGAGACTTGATGTCCCAACTGAAAAGGCTTATGCTTCTCTCTCGCTAATTGATTATTATCGAAAAATAGGAGATTTTGAAAAGGCTAAGGAATATATAAAAATATTTAAAAAACTTCCTCGTCCTATAAAAGAGCAATACGAACTCAATTTTTTCGTTTCTATGGCGAGATTTTACGATGCTCAGAACAATATTCGCATGAGTGACTATTATATTGAAAAAATTAAAAAGATGGCTGACCAGATAGACAATATGCCCACAAAAGCAGACCTTTATTTCAACATAGCAGAGTGGTATTATGAACACAGAAGGCTCAGGAAAGCCAAAAAAATGTTTAATGAGACAAACAAGTTAAGGAGATGGCTCCCAAAAGAAACAGAGAGGAAATTAGAGAAAAGACTGGAGGAATTAAATGAAGGTGGTTGATGGAATGCCAAAGACATATTTTCACTATCCTCGTATTGTGGCAATTGCTGGTGTAATACTCGATAAAAAGGTAAATGTAATACCCCTTGTATGGCACACAGGGCTCTCTTTTTCCCCGCCTCTATATGGCATTTCTGTGTCCCCTAAACGATATTCGCACGATTTAATATTAAAAAGTGGAGAATTTTCAGTGAACTTTGTTGAGTTTAAGTATAAAACCGTCGTTGAAAAGTGGGGTAGTGCAACTGGAAAAGAGATTGATAAACTCAAACTTACAGGTGTAGGCTATAAAAAGGGGGTTAAAACAGATACTCCAATACTGGATATTGCTTACATTGCTCACGAATGCGAACTCATAGACCATTATAGACTTGGTGACCACACATTGTTTGTGGGGTTAGTGAAAGCAACTCATTATAAAGAAAATTATTTTGATAAAGGTACAATGTTAAAAGTCAAGGAGGTAAGTCCCCTTCTGTACCTCGGCAAACATGTATATATTACAGTAGACCCGGAGACAAAAAGTGGCATTTCTTAAACTTAAGATATACAAATATCCTGTTTTTATTGTGTTTCTTTCATTCTGGGCAGGTATTTTCCTTTCACCATATGGATGGTATGGTATAATTGGCTTTGTTTTTGGTCTTATACTGTTAAAATACACTCTCGGCTCAGACATACTTTATCCCGCCATCTTTTTCCTGAGCGGATTTTTATACGTCCAGCCTGAAAACAGAGCCACTATAGAAGAAGGCAGAGTTGCCATAAGAGGCACAGTAGTTGGGAAGGGTGTTGTGCAGGTGGATTCAGTTATTGGCGAGAAAAAATCTTATTTGAAAGGAAAAAAGTTATACGTCCGAGGTCTCTCCGGTTTTGAAAATGGTGATATAATTGAGGCCATGGTCAATGTAAAAAACAAAAGACCATTACAGGTAGCCACAATAATAAAGATCAGGAAAAAGGGTAGGAATAAAAACATACTTTTCAGCCTTAACAGGTATTTAAAACAGAAGATAGAAGAACTTTCTGATATAAAAGAGGTACAGGGTTTCATGCTTGGGGTACTTCTTGGTTACAGAGATTTTATACCAAACACCCTGATGAATGATTTTAAAAAGACAGGGACAATGCATATACTTGCACTATCAGGTTTGCATATTGGAATTCTTGTCACCTTTATATATTTCATTGTCATGCCTCTTGCAGGGCATAGAAATCCTGCTTTAATAATTGCTTCTATTGTAGTGCTCCTTTATATGCTTGTTATAGGTACGTCACCTTCTGTCTTCAGAGCGTATCTTTTGCTTACTGTCACGGCCCTTATAAAAATAACAAGAAGACGAACATCTTTACTCAATGCTCTTGGAATAGCCGGACTTTTTAGTCTAATTCTTTATCCCTCATGGGCTTTTTCATATAGTTTTATGTTGAGTTACCTTGCTGTTTATGGAATACTTGCCTTTTCACATCTCTCAACAACGAGATATGGACAATACGTACTTGCGTCTTTGGGTGCAGTTCTCTATACACTTCCCATTACGGCTCATTTATCGGGCTATTTTCCTATCTTCTCGTTTCTATTCAATCTTATCGTTATTCCACTCTTTGGCATAACGCTCAGTATATTCTTTACAGTTCTTCTCCTGTACATTGTTTTTCCCCCACTTCTCCCTGTCTACACTACTATCTCTAACCTGGTAGGGGGTGCCTTTCTCAAAGTTGTACATGTTTTAACCATCATTTCACCCATTTTAAAAATAAATCTCAAAAATCCTGTGTCCATTACACTTTACTACCTTGCTTTACTTAGCATTCCCGTTATAATAAGTATTCTGAAAAAAGGCTTTTTCAAAAAACAGGAGGTTTTAATTGAGAGCAGTTGATATAATAAGAAAAAAGAGAGATAAAAACACGCTAACGGAGGAAGAGATTGAATTTTTCATAAAGGGTTATGTGGATGGTTCTATACCTGATTATCAGGCAGCCGCTTTACTTATGGCTATTTTCCTGAATGGTATGACCGATAATGAATCCTTTGTCCTCACAAGGACCATGATGTACTCTGGTAAAGTGTTTGATTTCTCCGGTATACAGGCTTACAAGGTAGACAAGCACTCAACAGGAGGAGTAGGGGATAAAATCTCCCTTCCTCTTGCACCGTTAGTTGCTGCAAACGGTGTTGTAGTACCAATGATTTCAGGAAGGGCACTTGGACATACCGGTGGGACCCTTGATAAACTTGAGTCAATCCCGGGCTATAGAACGAATCTAAGTCCCGAAGAATTTGAAAATGCTCTTAGAGCTGTTGGAGTTGCTATTATAGGGCAAACCGAGGACATTGTCCCGGCAGATAGAAAAATGTATGCGCTTAGAGATGTTACTGCCACCGTTGAATCAATCCCATTAATTTCCGCCTCTATCATGTCCAAGAAACTTGCAGAGGGCATAGATGGGCTTGTTCTTGATGTAAAAACAGGAACAGGCGCTTTTATGAGAGAATATGAATCAGCTAAAAAACTTGCAGAAACCATGGTCGCAATAGGAAAGAGCTTCGGTAAAAAAGTTTACGCTCTTTTGACAGATATGAATCAGCCTCTTGGGAGAGCAATAGGAAATGCTAATGAGGTTAGAGAAAGTGTTGATGTTCTCCTTGGCAAAGGTCCTGAGGATGTCACAGACCTTACAATCGAACTTGGTGCTTATATGTTGTTTATAGGAAATGTTGCAAAAAGTGTTGAAGAGGGGAAAGAACTTATAAAGAAGGCAATTGAAAATGGAAAAGGATACGAGAAGTGGTGTGAAATGGTGAAAAACCAGGGTGGAGACCCGGATGCAATACTGAAGGAAGATTTTGTTAAAACAATGTATATGGAGGATATAAGGGCTGAAGAAGATGGTTTTCTTACGATAGTTGATACATTTAAGATAGGAGTTGCTGCTTCCGTATTGGGTGCAGGAAGGGCGAAAAAAGAGGACCAGATTGACCACAAAGTAGGTCTCTACATGCTTAAGAAACATGGAGAAGAGGTTAAAAAGGGTGATGTAATATTTGAAATTCACGGTAACAATAAGGACAGAATGACAGAATCAATCAAATGGCTGAGAGAGAGTTTTAAGATTAACGCGGAAAGACCTGAAACTCATCCACTTATTTATGAGGTTATCTCCTGATGAATCTTTTAAAAAAAGCAGTTATTGAAGAATTTGATAGGTTTCTAAAAGAGGACGATGTGGCGTGGGATTTCCATGATTTTCTTTATGCTCAAAAAGAAGGCGAATTCAGTGTACTCTTGAAAGAACAGGCATTCGTTCCTTCACTTTTTATCTTTGAATGGATACTAAAAGAGCACGGTTTAGAGATAACCTATCAAGCAGAGAAAGAGGGTTTTTATGAAACATGCGAGATTATAAGATTTAAAGGAAATGCAACTCAGGCACTACAAATAGAGAGAAGTTTTTTGAACCTTCTGTCTCATTTTCTCGGTGTTGCTACGGTAACAAGAAAGGCAGTTTTGATGGCAGAAGAAGAAGGTGCAGGGACAAAAATAGCCGCTACAAGAAAAACCTATCCTGGTTTAAGACTTTTTGAAAAACTCGCAGTCTATCTTGCAGGTGGTGACACTCATAGACTTAGCCTCAAGGATATGGTTATGGTTAAAGATAACCACATACGTTTGTATGGAGGCAATCTCTTAGACCTTATATTTCATATTAAAAAACATACAAGTTTTACAAAAAAAATCGAAGTTGAGGTGGAAAATTTGAACATGTTAAAGGAGATTCTAAAGGCTCCGGTGGACATAGTAATGCTCGACAATTTCTCTCCAGATGAAGTAACGGAGGCTATCGAAATTATTAAAGAATCAGGGAAGGATGTAATAATCGAAGCATCTGGAGGTATTACACTATCAAATTTAAGAGAGTATTTGAAAACTGGTGTACATGTAATTTCAATGGGTAGTATTATCCACTCTGCACCCTTTATTAACGTGAGCATGGAGGTTATCAAAAAATGAAAATAGGAATTATCGGGTTTGGGGCAATAGGTGGTTTTGTTGCGAGGTCCATAAGGGACAATGTATTGAGAAAATACGAGGTTGGGAAAATTTTTGATCTTGACAGGGAGAAATTAAAAAGAGCAGAAGAGGAAGGGTTCAATGTTACCAGCAGTTTTGAAGAGTTTTTAAAAGATAGTTACGATATTGTTCTTGAAAGTGCCTCTCAACGTGCAGCGCGGATTTATCTCCCGGACCTTTTAAATCATGGTTTTTCAGTCCTTGTTATGAGCGGTGGTGTGTTCAGTGACCCAGTATTCAAAAAAGAGGCGGAAAAACTCGCGGAAGACCATGGTGCCAAAATTTACGTTCCATCCGGTGCTATTTCAGGCTTGGATGGAATTGAGGCCATGAAGTTTGCAGGCGAATTGAAGGTAACCCTTGAGACGAGGAAAAATCCAAAATCTCTTGGCAGAGCTGATACGCAAGAGGTCGTTATATTTGAGGGAGGAGCGCGTGAAGCAGCAGAAAAGTTCCCTAAAAATATAAATGTGGCTATGGCTCTTGCGCTTGCTACAGAGCATCCAGAGAACGTGCGTGTGAGAATAATATCTGACCCGAAGGTACATACAAATACTCACACCATCGTAGCAGAAGGTAATTCAGGGAAAATGACAATCAAGGTTGAGAATGTTCCATTTCCTGAAAATCCAAAAACAAGTTTTCTCGCTGCACTGTCAGCACTTCAAATTTTAAAGAAAATTACACAAACGCTTGTAATAGGAGGCTGAGATGAAAGAATTTGCAAAAGTAGTTGTCGATTTACTGGAAATGGAGGATATTGATTACGGGGATGTGAGAGTAGAAGAACACACGTATGAGGCTATTGTGGTGAAAAACGGGATTGTTGAGAATGTGGCCACCATTACAGGAAGTGGATTTGGCGTAAGAGTCTTAAAAGACGGGGCGTGGGGTTTTGCTGCAAGCAGTGAACTATCTGCTCTTGAAGCGGAGAGAATTATCAAGAAAGCCGTTGAACTTGCGGAAGCATCTCGAATAAGGAACCCTCGTATTGAACTTGGCGAAGAGAAAATACCAGATGGAGAATACCGTTCTGATGTAAAAGAATCCCCATTTGAAGTTCCCCTTCACGAAAAAATTGATTATCTTCTGGAGGTGGATAAAACGCTTTCATCGTCAAAACACGTATTTTACAGAGTGGGCAATTTATCTTTTTTCAGGATTAAAAAATACTTTGTTTCTACAGAGGGCGCTTTACAATTTCAGGAAATTACGCATTCTGGCGGATACATCAGTGTAAAAGCCATGAAAGACGGGGAGGTTCAGTCAAGAACCTTTGATAACACTCTTCAGGGCGGGTATGAAATAATTAGAGAGTTTGACTTAAAAAAACGGGCAGAAACACTTGTAGAAGACGTTGAGAAACTTCTCTTTGCCCCCCCTGCGCCAGAAGGAGTAATGGATGTTATCATAGGTCCACATCAGATGGTTCTTCAGATACATGAATCCATTGGTCATGCCGTCGAACTCGATAGAATTTTTGGCTATGAACTGGGATATGCAGGAGGTAGTTTCATAACTCCTGATATTATAGGGAATTTCAAATATGGGGCTCCCATAATGAACATTTACCAGGATGCCACCAATAAGCGATCAATTGGTGGTTTTGGCTTTGATGATGAGGGAGTGCCTGCGAGAAAGGAATATATTGTGAAAGATGGCGTTCTTGTGGGAGTATTGTCGAGCAGGGAAACTGCAAGGAGAATAGGGAGAAAAAGTTCAGGTGCAGCACGAGCCGAGGCCTACAACAACATTCCAATAGTTAGAATGACCACGGTCTCTATAGAACCTGGAGAACATAGTCTTGAAGAAATGATAGAGAATGTAAAAGATGGGCTTTTGCTCGATTGGAACAAAAGCTGGTCCATAGACGACAAAAGGCTCAATTTTCAATTTGGAACAGAAATAGGTTGGAGAATCAAAAATGGAAAGATCACAGAGGTTGTCAAAAATCCCATTTATTACGATATTACAACGAAATTCTGGCATAAGATGGACATGGTAGGGAGTAAGGAGTATGCAGTTCTGTTTGGAGTTCCAAACTGTGGCAAGGGTGAACCAGGTCAGACAATGAGAGTAGCCCACGAAACAGTACCTGTGCTCTTTAGAAAAGTAAACGTGGGAAGTTCACGGTAAGATGCGAAGAGTATTTCTTTTATTTTTAATTGCTTCTCTTCTTGGGTGCAACAATTCAATTAAATACACAAAACATCTCTACTTTACAATGGGAACAGTTCTTGAAATTACCCTGCCAGAGAACGAAAGCCAGTATGCCGATTCAATTTATACCATTTTCAAAAGACTGGATTATCTCTTTCATCCCACCAATCCATCATCAGATGTTTCAAGAATAAACAAGAACTCTGGCAGATGGGTTCATGTGGCAAAAGAAACAGCAGATTGCATAAAAAAATCTCTGATAGTGTCCAGACTAACAGATGGTGATTTCGACATAACCATCGGGAAACTAATACAATTATGGCACTTTGAACAAGAGGGGAAATATACTATTCCGCCAGAAGATTCTATTAATAAGTACAGAGTATTTGTGGATTACAGAAAGGTAAAAGTTGACGGGGATAGTGTATTCATAGGAAAAGGGCAGAGTATAACACTTTCAGGTATTGCAAAAGGTTATGCGCTTGATTTAGTGAGAGAACATCTTTCAAAATGGGGGATAAAGTCCTGCATAATAAATGCAGGGGGAGATATGCTCATACTGGGTGAGAAAAATGGAAATAAGTGGAGAATTGGTATACAGAGCCCGTGGGAAAATGGATATTTGAAGGTCCTTGATATAAAGAATAAGTTTGTTGCAACTTCAGGAAATTATGTGAGATATATAAAAAAGCAGGATACTCTTTTTACCCATATATTCAACCCATTAACAGGACAGCCACTTGAATACAAAAAACTATCTGTTACTGTGATAGCAGATTCAGGTTATCTGGCAGATGGACTTGCCACTGCATTGTCTGTCCTTGGAAAAGATAGGGCCATTAAACTTGCAGATAGCCTTAATGTTGGCCTTGTGGCTGTGTACGATGAAGACACAGTGATAAATTCTCTGGCTTCCTTATATGTTGAACCCACTCGATAGAACCAAACTCAAAGCAGCTTCCATTTCAACACTTGTAACTTTGCTCCTTGCGCTGTTGAAATTCATTGGCGCTGTGGTAACATCCAGTAATGCGCTTCTTGCAGACGCCCTCCATTCTCTTACGGATTCCATTTCATCTATGTTCGTTGCATTTGGCATATTGCTTTCTACAAGAAAGAGCAAAAAGTTCCCGTACGGTTTATATAAGATAGAGAACCTCGTTTCCCTTGTTATATCACTTCTTGTTATAGTCGCAGGTCTGGAAATTGCTTTCCACTCCATCAAAAACATGCATAGAGTACACAATTTAGGTACAGGACTCATAATAACCGGCATATCAATTGCCATTTCCTTTGTTCTTGGTCTTTACAAAATACGTATATCAAAAGTGACTAATTCTCCCAGTTTAAAGGCAGATGGTTATCACTCCATGTCGGACGCACTATCTTCAGTTGTAGTGTTCGCCGGAATTTTTATATATAAGTTTGTACCTCTGGCAGAAAGCATTGCGGGCGTGATTGTGGCAATAATTCTTGTTCTGGCAGGATTTGAAATACTAAAACAGTCGTTACTTGTGTTGCTTGACGCACAACTCAGTGAAGAAGACATAGAAAAGATTATAAAAATTCTGAAAGACTATAGAGGTGTTAGAATAGATTTCATTCGCGGAAGAAGTTCGGGGAGTCATTATTTCATCGAAATCGGAATATCAATGAGTGAAAAAAGTTTGAGGCGTGCGCACGAAATAACCGAAGAAATAGAGCAAAAGGTAAAAGAAACCATCAAAGGGGCCGAAGACGTGGTAATTCATTATGAACCCATTAAAAAGGATTATACCACCTATGCCATACCCATTAAAGACCAGAGTCCTACTACTCATATTGGACGATGTGATTTATTTCTCGTATGCGAAGAGGATAAAGATTTGAAAATGAGATGTAGAACAGTTGAAAACCCGGCACAAAGAGTTAAAGCAGGTAGAGGGGCTGTAGCAGTTAAAAAACTAATAGATGAGGATGTGGATATATTGTTACTTCCCAAAGAGAGTAGTGAAGGAATGATTCAGATCATAAAAGAATTCTTTGACGTAAGAGTAGAACCAGAAAAAATAGAACGTTTTCTCAAATATGGGTTAAATTAAAATAAAAATGGCGGAGAGGGCGGGATTCGAACCCGCGGTGCACCTTTTGGGTGCACACACGATTTCCAGTCGTGCCCCTTCGTCCACTCGGGCACCTCTCCGCATGTGTTTATATTATAGAGGATTTAATTTAAACTGACAAATAACCAGGTTTTTCGGTTTACGGGTTTGATTATACGCACAAATAAAGGTAAAATAATGCAAAACACACTCCAAAAGGAGGTATCTTAATGGCAACTTTATCCAGAGAAGTTGTTTCAGAGGTTCTTTCAAAACTCGGTCTCAGTGAACTCAATTCAGGTGTAAGTACAGGACCTGATGGTTGGAGCCCAACAGAGGGCAGGGAAGTAATAGAGTCCATATCACCTATAGACGGTAAACCCATTGCAAAGGTTGCCCTTGCAAATCAAGAAGACTATGAGAGGGTGATAAAAGAGGCACAGAAGGGGTTTGAATACTGGAGAGAAGTACCGGCGCCCAAAAGAGGGCAGATAATCCGCGAAATAGGAAACAGACTAAGAGAATACAAGGATGTCCTCGGGAAACTCGTAACAATAGAAGTGGGTAAAATCTACCAGGAAGGGACTGGTGAAGTTCAGGAAATGATAGATATTTCTGATTTTGCACTTGGACTTTCAAGACAACTTTATGGTCTTACCATTCAGTCTGAACGTGAACATCACAGACTCTATGAGCAGTGGCTTCCCTTAGGCCCAATCGGTGTTATTACTTCTTTTAACTTCCCGGTGGCTGTATATTCCTGGAACGCATTTATCGCCGCTGTGTGTGGTGATACAATGGTATGGAAGCCATCAAGTTCTGCACCTCTTTCCGCAATTGCAGTACAGAAAATTATTGAAGAGGTTGTAAAGGAATTCGGTCTTCCTAACGGTATATTTAATCTTATCATTGGAAAAGGCAGCACGGTAGGGGAGTGGATGATAAACGATAAGAGACTGCCACTTATATCTTTTACCGGATCTATTCCCATGGGTAAAAGAGTGGCGGAAAAAGTTGCGAAAAGGCTTGGAAAGACCATTCTCGAACTCGGTGGAAATAATGCTGCCATTGTGATGGAAGATGCTAATTTCGTCATAGCCAAAAAGGCTATTTTGTTTGGTGCAGTTGGCACAGCAGGGCAGAGATGTACTACAACAAGAAGACTGTTGCTCCACGAAAAGGTTTACGACAAATTCCTCTCTGAACTTGTAGAACTTTATAAACAGGTAAAAGTGGGCAACCCTCTGGAGGAGGGAGTTCTTTGCGGTCCCCTTATTGACAAAAACGCAGTTCAGGTTTATAAGAATGCCATAGAAGAGATTAAAAAACAGGGAGGAAAAATCCTTGTTGGTGGAAACGTCATAGAGGAGGAAAATGGTTACTACGTTGAACCTACAATAGTTGAAGCCACAGAAGATATGGAGATAGTAAAAAGAGAAACGTTTGCGCCGATTCTTTATGTAATAAAGATAAAGAATATTGACGAGGCAATAAGAATCCATAATTCAGTACCACAGGGGCTTTCCTCTGCCATATTTACAAACAATCTCAAATACGAGGAGAAATTCCTCTCAGCAGCAGGTTCTGACTGTGGTATAGCCAATGTAAACACAAGCACATCTGGCGCAGAAATAGGTGGTGCATTCGGTGGAGAAAAAGAAACAGGTGGTGGCAGGGAATCCGGTTCGGATGCATGGAAGGGCTATATGAGAAGGCAGACCGTAACCATAAACTGGGGCGATGACCTCCCACTTGCACAGGGTATTAAGTTCGGTCTTGATTTTGGTGAAGATAAAAAGGAGGAAAAATAATGGGAAAAGTATTCGAAGTTCCATTTCCGAAGAATGAACCTATTTTGAGTTTTGCACCGGGTACAAAAGAGCGGGAAGAAGTCAGGAAAGAGATTGAGAAAATAAGAAGCGAAATTATTGAAATACCCCTTATCATAGGGGGCAAAGAGGTTAAAACTGGAGACCTTGCTGAGTGCACCCTTCCACATGAACACAAAAAAGTTATAGGCAGATATCACAGGGCTGGCGAAAAAGAGATAGAGATGGCAATAGAAGCCGCTCTTGAGGGCTGGAAAGAGTGGCAGGCGACCCCATGGTACCAGAGAGTTGCCGTATTTATGAAGGCAGCAGAACTGCTTTCCAAAAAGTACAGATACTTTATGGATGCTGTTGTGATGCTTGTCCATTCTAAAAACCCATTCCAGGCGGAAATAGATATTGCGGAGCTTATTGATTTCTGGCGGTTTAACGCGAGGTATGCATGGGAATTGTACAGGGAACAGCCAATATCTCCTGTAGGATACTGGAATAGACTTGAATATAGACCACTTGAAGGCTTTATATTTGCAGTCCCTCCGTTTAATTTCATATCAATTGGTGGTAACCTCCCAACTGCGCCCGCAATGATGGGGAATGTTGCACTATGGAAACCAGCCTCAACAGTGGTTTACTCTAACTATTTCATTATGAAAATACTCCAGGAGGCAGGTCTTCCTGATGGAGTAATAAATTTTATTCCAGGTAACTCATCCAGGATAGGAAAGAAAGTATTTGAACATCCTTCCTTTGCAGGAGTCCATTTCACAGGTTCTACGAGAACCTTCCAGTACATGTGGAAAACAATCGGGCAGAATATATCAAAATACAGGAGTTATCCAAGAATTGTGGGAGAAACAGGTGGTAAAGACTTTGTATTCGTCCATGCATCAGCGAATGTTAAGGCAGTGGCAACAGCCCTCTTAAGAGGAGCATACGAATACCAGGGACAGAAGTGTTCCGCCGCCTCAAGAGCCTATATCCCTGAGTCCATGTGGCCAAAGTTAAAAGAGATTATGATAGAAGAGATGAAAACCATGAAAATGGGGGGTCCCGAAGATTTCACTAACTTTATTACTGCTGTAATTGATAAACCATCATTTGATAAGATTTGTAATTACATACAGATTGCCAGAGATGATAGTGAGACAGAAGTTGTATACGGCGGAAAATGTGATGACTCTGTCGGTTACTTTATAGAGCCCACTCTTGTAAGAACCACAAATCCTAAACATAAACTCATGCAGGAAGAGATATTTGGGCCTGTTCTAACTGTTTACGTATATCCTGACAAGGAATACGAAGAGACCCTTCATCTGTGTGATGAGACCTCACCTTACGGACTTACAGGCTCAATATTCGCTCAGGATAGATACGCTATTGAACTTGCAGAAAAAATTCTCAGACACTCTGCCGGTAATTTCTATATAAATGATAAACCAACTGGAGCAGTGGTGGCACAACAACCATTCGGTGGTTCAAGAGCATCAGGCACGAATGATAAGGCGGGAAGTAAACTTAATCTGCTTCGCTGGGTCAGTGTAAGAGCCATCAAAGAGACATTCCAGCCACCAGAAGATTATCGTTATCCATTTCTGAAAGAAGATTAATATCTATGTGAAAGGGGGCAAAATTCATTGCCCCCTTTTGTTTTTCCCTCACTTTAACTTTATTATTCAATACATGAAGGTTTTATTGTTTGGGGCAAGTGGGCTTTTAGGTTCAACTCTTCACAAATTGCTGCAGGAAAAGGGTATAACAGTCCTTGCTCCCTCAAGGGATAATGTAGACCTCAGGAACCCGGAACACCTTATAGAATACCTTAAGCAACTCAACTTTGATGTTCTTATAAATGCCGCAGCATGTTCAAATACAGACTGGTGTGAAGATAATAAAGAAGAGTGTTTTAAGGTTAACTGGATTGCACCAAGCATTATGGCACGATGCTCCCGCGAAAAAGAGGCTATTTTTCTGCATTTTTCCACAGATTACGTATTTGATGGTAGAAGAGAGGAGTATTTTGAAGAGGATATTCCACGACCTCTTTCTGTATATGGGGCTTCAAAACTCTATGGAGAGCAGGAAATAATTAAGGCGGGAGGGCATTATTATATTGTAAGGACTTCTCTTTTGTATAAAGAAAATGGTAAAAACTTCCTCTCACGGGTGCCTGAATATATAATTAAAGAAGAGGAGATAGTGTGTACAAAAGACCTTGTCAGTGCACCTACCTATGTGCCATATCTTGCAGAAGCAAGTTTGAAACTTATTGAAAAGAATCCTCCATACGGGATTTATCATATATCAGGTGGGTATCCAATGAGTGCATGCGAGTTTGTGAGTATGTTTTCGAGTATTATTGGCAAATCAGCAAATATCAAAGCAGTGAGTTCTAAGGATATGAAGAGAAGAGCAATAAGACCGGCAAATAGTTTTCTTAATATTTACAAGTACAAGACTTTAATAGGATTTGTTCCAGAAAGACCTGAAGTCTACATGAGGAGGATGTATGAAAGAGTTTATAAAAGACAGGCTTAAGAGATTAAAAGATGCTTTTCCAGATGAGAGACAAATAGAATCTTTAATGAAGGCAACAGATATTATAAAAAAATCCTTTGATTATGGTGGTAAAATTCTTGCATGTGGAAACGGTGGAAGTGCGGCTGATGCCCAGCACATTGTAGCAGAATTTGTGGTTAAATACAAAAAAACAAGGAAGGCACTACCTGCAATTGCACTAAGTGTGGACACTTCCGTTGTGACGGCGTGTTCAAATGATTTTGGATTTGAACACGTATTTGAACGGCAGGTCGAAGCCCTTGGAAATAAAGGGGATGTTCTTTTGGCAATATCCACGTCTGGAAAAAGTAAAAACGTCAATCTTGCTGTGAAAAAGGCAAAAGAACTTGGACTTAATGTCATTTATATGACGGGTTCAAATGCACCAGAGGTACACGAACTTTGTGACGTGGTATTGAGCGTAAACTCCACAGAAACCCCCATTATTCAGGAAATACACAGGTTCTACGGACATATGCTCGTAGAACTCTTTGAACACATGGAGGGCTATTTATGAAAAAACTACACAGGTTCTTTCTGTTAGTATTTTTCAGCATACCAGTGCTTTATGCGAAGGAATACAAAATTGCAACTGTGGATATGGACCGGTTAATGCGTGAATACAAAGACCTTCAGGATGCACGAAAAGACCTGTTTTCTTATGAAAAAGATTGGATAAGAATTCGCGACAGCCTTTCATCTGAAATACAAAGGCGTAAAGACGAACTCCAGAAAAAAATCCCGATGCTCACACCAGAGGGTATTATGGACGAACAGGCCAGAATAAACGAACTCGAAAAACAGTATAGAGAATATGTAAAAAAAATCTGGGGCGAAGGTGGAGAATACAGTAAAAAACTCAAGGAACTCACAAAGCCCTATCTTGAGAAGCTGCACGAGACTGTAAACAAAATAGCGCAGGAATCCGGGTATGACCTTGTTATAGACAGGTCATCCAACCTTGTTGTTTATGCCTCTTCAGAGAACGATATAACAGACGAGGTCCTCGATTATCTTAACAAGGAATACGTTGCCCAATCCGGGATAGAGACCAAGAAAAAGATATGTGTATTACCTTTCCTTGAAAAAGACAAAGATGTTAAAAACCTTGGACTTGGGAATAGAGCAGAGGACGTTATAGTGGCATCGCTTAAAAATTCGCCAAACTTTGACATTCTTCCATCAGGGTCAGTACGTTCTAAAATGACATCCATGGGAATAAGGGTCGAGACTCTCACTGAATCCCAGGGAGTGCAGGTAGCAACTGCTCTTAATGCAGATTACTTCATAATGGGAGAAGTGTCTAAAGACGCGATGGGCGTGCATTTTAAGATGTACCTTTATGATTCCAGGACAATACAGAAGATAAATGAAGTAGAGGGGCTTGCTGAAAATAGCGAGGAACTTTTTGACCAGAGCCTTGCAAATAAAGCAAGAGAGTTGATTGCTCCAATTGTACCTAAAAAATAATAGGTGGTAAATTGATAGAGATCAAAAGAAAATACACAAGAGAAGTTAAGGTCGGAAATATTGGGATAGGCGGGCAGAATCCCGTTAGAGTTCAGTCCATGACTTCCACCAGAACAACCGACATCGATGCGACAGAAGAGCAAATTCAAAAATTAAAAGATGCAGGTTGCGAACTTATTCGCATTTCAATACCAGATTTAAAAAGTCTAAAATCCTTTAAAATCATACGAAAGGATTTTCCTGATACACCATTAATAGCAGATATACACTTCAATCCACATCTTGCCATTCTTGCTATAGAAGAAGGTGCGGATAAAATAAGGATAAATCCTGGAAATATTAATAACCGCGAAAAGATAAAAGAGATCATCCACGCCGCAAAGGCCAATAAAAAGGCTATACGGATAGGTGTGAATTCAGGATCACTTGAAAAAGACCTTATAGACAAATACGGGGGTGTATTTCCCGAAGCGCTTGTAGAAAGCGCTTTAAGGTGGATAGACTTTTTTACAGGTGAGGGATTTTTTGATATTGTAGTCTCCGTAAAATCCAGTTCAGTACCACATACAATAACAGCCTACACTCTATTATCTTCAAAAACTGACTTTCCGCTCCATTTGGGGGTTACAGAGGCAGGTCCCTTTGTCCCAGGCACGGTTAAGTCTTCTATTGCACTTGGCTACCTATTATATAACGGGATAGGCGATACAATCAGGGTCTCCCTTACAGATGACCCGGTCAAAGAGGTAGAAATAGCATGGGAAATTTTAAAGTCACTTGAACTTCGTTTCAATGGACCCCTTCTTATTTCATGTCCCACCTGTGCAAGAACCAGGGTAAACCTCATGGAGATTGTTTCAAGAGTTGAACTTATGTTGAAAAAATATTCTACACCGGTCAAGGTTGCTGTAATGGGATGTGAAGTCAATGGACCTGGAGAAGCAAAAGACGCTGATATTGGGGTGGCTGCAGAGCCTGGATATGGTATTATTTTTAAAAAGGGCAGGGTAGTGAGAAAGGTTAAGGAAGACGAAATTGTTTCAGCAATAGAGGAGGAAATTAGAAAAATGGAGGAGAGTAGCAATGAACATTCTTAATACGCTATTTTTGATATTAAACATAGCAGCCTATACTCCAGGGAAAATACTCTCAGAAAATTACATACTGGGTCCTGGAGATGAAATTTTGATTATAAGTAGATCAAGTGGACAAAGTATAAGGACCCTGGTAAGTCCTGAAGGGAATGTCCCTCTTTACTCTATTTTCCCATCCACACAAGATGAACAAAAGTTTAAAAATTCACAAGTTCAGTTTCTTACATCAGGAATAATAAAGGCTTCGGGGCTTTCCATAAAGGAATTTGAAGACAGTCTTTCTGTATTTTCGAGAAAAACTTTTAGAAAGAAGGACTCATTTAGAGTTATACTGCTAAAACCGAGAAACGTAGGGGTAGAAATAAATGGTTCAGTTATTCATCCTGGTATATACATGCTTCCTGCAAACTCAACTGTGGCAGATGCTATATGGCAAGCAGGTGGGCTTAAAGGCACAGCCTCATACTCTCGCATAAAACTCATTAGAAATAGGGATACCTCTGAGGTTAATCTGTCAAATTATGTGGACTTGAAAAACCCGAAAAACAATCCTTCAATTTCAGGAATAGATGAAATATTTGTGCCAGAAATAGAAACACAGAAAAGTGTTTATATAGCAGGGGATATTTTGGTTCCCCCTTTGTCCACCCCAACGGTGCTCTCTATTTCTGACACTTTATCTACTTTGTCACCCGAGAAAGTGATGGTGAAAACAAGGTCTATATCCCTCGAAGTAGACAGCACTATCACATTAAATGAGTTGCTTTTAAATCATCTTCCTGTAAGTCTTGAGAGGAAACTGAGTCAGGGAAATGTATTTGTGAAACATAAAGGTAAAATCTTCAAGGCTAAAACATCGGACAGAGAGATTTATCCTGGAGACTCCGTTTACATATTACCCCTGTTTAGAGGCATATTGGTTGCAGGAGAAGTCAAACGTCCTGGTACTTTTGTCCCTTTCTCGGAGGGAGCCTCTGTGGAATACTACATTGCTCGTGCGGGAGGTAAGACGAGCCTTGCTGGCTCTACAGAAATCATTAGAGGTTTTAAATCCACTAAAACGTCACCCAATACGGTGCCTCAGGATGGCGATATAATTTTAGTGAAATACTCGAAGACGAAAAGATTCGCCGAATATGTATCAATATTACAGGGGATACTAACCCTTGTAACCGTGTACCTTGCGTATAGATAACCTTTTATACAGAGGTGTGAGAGAGGAAAGAGAAGATATAATCCTGTTCCTGAATCGGAAAATACTACATGCAGGTGACTTTAATAGAGGTAGGGGAGACCTGTCAATAAAATACACGAGTGCCCGCTCAACGGCAAATGGATTCTTAACTTCTCCTTTTGCAGTAGCGAAAGCATATTTATAGCCGCACTCCTTAACGGCATCAATCACCTTTCTGTTGTAAAGACCAAATGGATAGGCAAACATGTAGACCTCTTCTCCAATAATGTCTTCAAGTATTTTCTTTGAATCGCATACTTCCCTATAAAGAGCCTTTCTTTCGCATTTTCTGAGGTCAATATGGGAAATACTATGCGAACCTATTATAAAACCGAATTTAGACATATTTATGAGCATCTCCTTTGAAAGATGTCTGAGAGACTTAAGTGGAGAAAAATCCCATATATTACTTTTACCAATATAACCTGCTGGTATAAAAACTACAGGGTTAAAGTTGAATCTATCAAGAAGAGGTAGAACATTGTAAAAAAGGCTCTCATAGCCATCATCGAAAGTAATCAGCACCTTGTTAAAATCTAAAAGAAAAGTTCCCTGATAGACCTCAGATTTTGTGAACATATATAATCCATTATTTAGCAACAGGTTAAGATGTTTTTTGAATAATTCTTTACTAATAGATGTATAACTTATCCCGTTTCTGTCAGCAATATTATGATATGCCAATATATTCAGACACAAGTTCATGTTGATAATATACTTATACGCCTGACATCATAAAACATTGTATTAAGTGTTTTGGTTTCAAATCCATCTAATTCCCACCACCATTATAAAGCCAGCCGTACAAATAACAAATATCTGTAAAAATATGCCATGAAAGACTGCAGGTGACTGAATAATCATTTTCAATACGCAAATCACACGCGTCCATGCATTTACATTGGTTAACATAAGATACATTATGTGATAAAATTAATATGCGGCTATGCATGCTTTACACATATTTAGTTGCCGGATATTTTTGGGCTCCTCTGTAGTTTTTGTTTTCCCAGTCTGCTATGCTAAAATATTGGTATGAAAAAGAACATAGATACATCTCTTAAACCTTACGATTTCTTCTTTCTTATGAGGCCCATTCTTTTTATTCCTTTGTGGGCCCCATTGTTCCTCGGATACGCAGCAGGAAGTGAAATTCCATCCTTCAGTATTAATCTTCTCCCATCCTCCTTATTCTGGGTAAACCTTTTGAGTTATACTCTTCTTATGGGAGCAGTTTACGTTGTAAATCAGATTTATGACAAAGAAAGTGATCTTGTAAACAACAAATTGTTCCTCATACCCTATGGAATAATTAAGATAAATTGGGCGTGGATTTTCTCAGGTGTCTTAGTGATACTTTCTTTCGTTATTAGCCTGGTGTTTTCAACATTTGATTTCACCCTGATACTCCTTTTATCTCTGATACTCGGTGCACTCTACTCAATACCACCATTTCAATTTAAGGGACGTCCCTTCATAGATGCTCTTTCCAATGGGATTGGATACGGCATTCTTGCTTACCTTGCGGGATGGGCAGCAGCCACTCCGGTGAATTTTTCAGCACTACTCTACTCTTTGCCTTTATTTTTCTTTGTTATTGCAGTATTTCTTAATACCACTGTACCTGATATAGAGGGCGATAAGAAAGCAGGACTTAATACTACAGGGGTGTATCTCGGAAAACAGGGTACTAATATACTTGCTGCGGCATTTATGCTTTATGCTTTGATTGCGTCCTTTATCTTCATGGATATTCACATTCTTATCTCTTCAATAGTTGGCTTAATCCTGTTTGTTGTTGCAATTTTTGATGAGACTGACTATATGAGCAAAGTGTCTTATAGGATAGCTTCTTTTGTTTTTGTTTTAAGCGTTGCTATCAAGTTCCCTCTATTCCTTTTGCTTAATATTGCAATTTATGCTCTTTTAAGGGTGTATTATGAAAAAAGATTCCATTATATTTATCCTACTTTTTTAGGGAGGTAGTGCTATGAGGCATTATTGTGGAGAGGTCACTCTTGAAAACGAAGGCAAGAGAATAAAACTCTTTGGATGGGTTAGGAGAGTTAGAGATCTTGGGGGGCTCATATTCATCAATGTCAGGGATATAACAGGAGAAATACAGTGCGTGATTGAACCGGAATCAGAATACTATAAGATGGCAAAGGAACTGGCATCACAATATGTGGTTGAGATAGAAGGGCTTGTGAGAAAAAGACCTGATTCCATGGTAAACCCTGACATGAAGACCGGAGAAGTGGAGGTTGTTATAGAAGAACTGAAGATTCTTAACACTTCCCCAACACCTCCGTTCCTGCCGGAGGATATAGTTGATGTGTCCGAGGAAGTAAGGCTTCGTTACAGGTTTTTAGACCTTAGAAGGCCCCAACTTCAATTTAATATATTGAAGAGAAGTCAACTAATGAAACATGTAAGGGACTACCTTTACCACCACGGTTTCAATGAAATAGACACGCCCTATCTTACGAAATCCACCCCCGAAGGAGCGAGAGACTACGTGGTGCCATCAAGGATACATAAGGGAAAGTTCTATGCTCTACCCCAATCTCCTCAACTGTATAAGCAGGTGCTTATGTCTGCTGGATTTGACAGGTATTTTCAGATAGCAAGATGTTTTAGAGATGAAGATCTCAGGGCAGACAGACAGCCGGAATTTACCCAGATAGATATAGAGATGTCATTTGTAGACATTGAAGACGTGTTAACCCTCACTGAAGGCCTTATAGAGTATGTCTTTGATAAATTAATCGGGGTACATGTAAAAAAGCCGTTTTTGAGGCTTTCTTACGAAGAATCTATGAAAAATTATGGTAGCGATAAGCCGGACCTGCGATATAACTCCAAACTCATAGATTTTACTCCTTATCTCGAAACAAGTGGCTTTAAAGTTGCTGAGTCTATTATAAGTTCTGGAGGGAAAATTGTTGGAGTGAGAACAGAGAAACTTTTATCAAGAAAGGAAATAGAGAATTTGCAGAATGAAATTAAGAAAGAGGGAGCAGGTGGACTTCTATGGTTTAAATCGGATGGGGAAAAACTCACAGGGCAACTTTCAAAGTTCTTAAGCGGACATTTTGACCCTGGCACGTATCTACTTGTAGGAGACAAAGAACCAAAGGTATATAAATTGGGCGGGGTGCTCAGGAACCTTGTGAATAGACAGTTTGAGAAAAAAGAAAAAGAATTCTCCATCCTATGGGTGGTGGATTTTCCTTTGTTTGAAAGAAACGAGGAAACTGGTGCTCTTGAGCCCGCACATCATATATTCACCATGCCCAGGGAAGATACGTTAAAATACCTCAGGGATGAACCAGAGAAAGTCATAGGAAAACAGTATGATCTTGTGATAAATGGCATAGAACTTGGCTCAGGATCCATAAGAAACCATGATAAAAATCTACAGGTGGAACTCCTTAAAATGATTGGCATTGATGAAAACAGAATTCAAAGTAACTTTGGTTTCCTGTTGGAGGCTCTTGAGTATGGGGCACCACCTCACGGAGGAATTGCCCTGGGATTTGATAGACTCCTTGCTGTAATGCTTGGACTTGACTCTATAAGGGATGTTATACCTTTTCCGAAGACGACAAGTGCGCAGGCTCTTTATGAAGGCGCACCAGACTATATATCGGAGGAACAACTCAAGGAGTTACATCTTGAAATAAAAAGAGATGATTGAGTGGAGATAATCTCAGGTTTAATTGGTCTTGTTGGTATCCTGATAGCCGCTGTGGTTTACGCTGTCTCCCACAATGTTCTTTTTGCTTTGCTGATTATTGCTGGATTTGGTCTCATTATTTACTTCTTTAACATTTTTTACAACGCTGGAAGAAGAATGTGAATTTTTCTTTTTAAACATCAGATATTTTACATACCGTATGTTCTTTTGATGTTGAGCATAGGTTCGTGCGAAAAGATGTGTTCCATCACCTTTCGCCACAAAATATATGTATGGCACTTTTTTGGGCCAGAGTGCTGCTATTATGGATTTTTTTGAAGGTGCACATATTGGTCCAGGTGGCAGGCCCGGATATATGTAAGTATTATAAGGGGTTTGCTCCCTTATTGCCCAGGTAGGTAACCATCCATAGTTTATACCCAGGGCATAGTTCAGTGTTGGATTCGATGCAAGTGGTATTCCTCTTTTAAGTCTGTTATGAAAAACACCGGATATAATGGGTCTTTCGGCATCAACCATGGCTTCTTTTTCTATTATAGATGCAAGGGTTAGCGTTTTGTGAAGGTCAAAATCAATGTCCTGCATCCTTTTTATAAGCGTGCTATCGAAAATAGAACACATTCGTTTCAACATTCTGCAAACTACATCGTAAACGCTTTCTCCATATACAAAATTGTATGTATCAGGATAAAGGTAACCTTCGAGAGTCTCAGGCTGTCCCATAAGTGGACAGCATTTTCTGACTTTGCTTATAAACGCGCTATCTTTGGTATAGTAAACAAAACTATCAGGGTCAATACCTATTTTTCTGAATATTGGTGCCATTTTCTTAAGTGTATATCCCTCGGGGATACGTATTTTAAACTCTTTTAACGGCGCACCTTCCACTGTTAGTTTTAACAATACCTTAAACTCTGGAATATCCTTCCGAAAAGTGTAGTATCCTGACTTACTTTTCTTATCAAGCCCTGTTACCCTTGCAAGAATGAGAAATCTTAATGTATCATGTATTATACCACTCCTTTTCAATCTCGCCACCGTAACTCTAAAACTCTCACCCTTTCTTACCGGAAAATCTATGTTCCCATCTGTAGGTATCTGAAAGACCGCATAGAATATAAGGATAGGAACAAATGCAAATGCAAAGGCAAATAGTTTTTTCATTACTCTCTATTTGTGATAATCAAGATACTCCTGGAGTAAAAATGTTGCAGCGTAAAGGTCAATTTCCTTTTTGTTTTTCCTTAAATCCATACCTCTATTTGCAAGCATTCTTTCAGCCATTTTTGAGGTAAATCGTTCATCATAGAGTACTATTTCAACGCCATCAGGCAACTTTTTCTGAAGTTCCTTAACAAATTCCTTTACCTTCAGGGACAATTCACTTTCTTCTCCAGATAGGTGGATGGGATTCCCTATTATTACAAGACATATATTCTTCTCTCTTATCAGAGATGTTATCTTTTCTACAGGGTCTTCTTCTTTTGCATCAATGACAATAAAAGGTTTTGCCATAATTAAAAGTTCATCAGTGATGGCAAGGCCTATTCTTCTTTCTCCATAGTCGATACCAAGCCACCTACACCTTTTCTTTTGCAAGGACAAATCCTCCATAAATACCTGCTTCTTTTCCAAGTTTTCCCCTGGTTATTTTCAAATTCCTTCTTTCAAAACCGATGACCCGTTTTTTTAGTTCATTAGTCATTGATTCCTTGAACAGTTCAAAACTCTCTGCTATTCCACCACCAAGTACCACTATCTCAGGGTCAAGGAGGTGTATTATGTTAACAAGACCTACTGCAAGATATTTTCCATAGACCTCAAACAGATACATAGCCTCTATGTCACCGCCTTTTGCCCTTTTCGAAAGTTCAAGCATTGTACACTCCTCACACAAGTTTTGAATTTGACGTCTGTAATAATACCGGGCAAACTCAGGAAAATAATCTCCCCCAATGTAACTTTCTATGCATCCTCGCTGTCCACATCTACATATCTGTCCCTCAAAGTCGATTACGATATGTCCTGCTTCTCCCGCATAATAGTTAGCCCCCCTTAAAAGTCTTCCGTTTGCAATAATTCCCGCTCCTACTCCTGTACCAAGAGTTAATACTACCACGTTATCCTTTTTCATTCCAGCACCAAACTGCCACTCTCCGAGTGCATAAACATTTGCATCATTGTCGATATAGAAATCAGCCACATTTTCAAGTGCTTTCTTGAGATTAAGTCCGTTTAAAAAAGGGAGATTGGGAGAAAACAGTATTTCGCCCGTGTCCGAATTAACAAGTCCTGCTATACCCATACTTATTGCATCTATTCCCCTGTCACCTATAGCCGCGTTTACGATGTTCTTCAAAATACTGACGAAAGATTCCTGATTCTGTATCCCTTTCGCACTTGTTTCGCCTTTCTTGAGGATATTTCCATCCTCAATCACCCCAAATTCTATATTTGTCCCACCCACATCAAATGCTATTACTTTCATATTAAAATGACATGTTAAATTCCACCAATGGAATAGAATTTAATCTAAGACCTTTTCTATTTTTCAAGAGGGCCATTGTAGCTGCGGCAGGATTTACATATATGTTAAATCGACTTGTACTTTGAACTCTATGCTTTCCTTCATCTTCAGCAAAGAGAAAGTAGGTTCCATAAGTGGCTAATGGCAACAGCACCCCTCCAGCAATTATCGGAGGGCTTGTGTTACTCCAACCGTTTATTAGCATTAACCCCTCTAAACTCATTGCTATAAATTCGACTGTGTTAGGGATGGCAAGGGTAAGCAATGCAGCGCCGGCAGGGAGGTCATATCTACGGGATAGATAATACCCGATGCCAAATCCCACAGATGTTGAAATAATTCCACTTGCAATTCTGTAGGTATTATTGACATCAAAAATGGAGTCATCAATTCCTGAGGATATCAGCCAGATGGACCCAAATAGAGTATAGGTGGATATATTCTCAAAGAGAGCGTCTCCCCATGTGGCGTGCCTGTCTTTCATGAAAATAGGTATACTTCCGTATGATTCCAGCACTGAAACTATGCTATAAAGTGGAGAACCTCCTTCCGGATTATCAAAAAGGTAAACATGCAACATACCAAGGCTGGCAAAGTTTCTCCATCTTTCTGCAGTTACCGCGTTTAAACGGAGTGCCTTAAAGAGGTGAAAGTTACCAAAGTTCTCTGCGACGCTCATAAGAAGACTGAGTCTCCACTTTGTATCCTCATTACCCGAAAGTGCTCCCTGAATGGCCCCCATATACGAACCGTAAAAAGAAGAAAGCACCATGCCACCTGTGATTTTTTGGGTAGAAGTTGAGTTCAGATATGCCAGTCCAGTCCATACTATTGGAGTCAGTATCATAATTTCTACAAAACCATCATCATGGGCTTTTAATGCTTGAGGCACCTCCCATGAGTACAGAAACACACCCTCTGATGCTTCACTGAGCAGATAAATTCCAAGGTTCTTCTTTGCCTTTAGAGTATTCGCAAGAAAAAGGATTAAAAGCAGAACCCTAAAGCGTACTTTTATCATTTTTTCTTTCTATTTCTCACATTAAACCTTACAGTATTGTTTGAAGGGGTCATAATGGCATAAGTCCCCCATGCTCCATGCACATTGCCGCCACCCAGTATGAATGAAAGTATTCCGTGTTTCCATGCACCATTTACTGCGAATACGTGTATCTTGTAAACTCCTTCTATAGGGTTACCGTCAAGGTCCATAAAGCAGGAATCCGGTAAAACTACGCTTGTATCTTTTACAACATTCTCATATCCATTTGCTAATGAAACGCTGTCTTCAGCATCATCAACGTATAC